>JAUIJJ010000313.1 GCA_030431385.1 bacterium
CACCACTTCGGCGAGTTTCTGTTCGAGTGGCATTACCAACGGGCAACGCGTAGCGCTGCGGCGCTCCTCGAGGAACGAAATGCTTCCACTCGCGCTTCGCTCCTTCGCGCGATGGCTTCTACCCTCGAAGGCTTTGAGCAGGAAGCGGAACGCCACTTTGAATCGGCGCTAGAGAGTCACGGCGACCTCAATCCCGATGACATCCACTTCGTTCAGGCGCGCTGCCGGCGCTGGCTCGGCAACGCTGAAGGCGGGCTTGAGTGCATCGAGAAGGTGCTCGCTGGTGAGAAGTTCCAGCGGCGTCACATCGCCTACGCGCTCAAGGCCGGGTTGCTCAGGGAGCTCGACAGATCCGATGAGATTCAGGCCGTCACGGAATCCGCAGCAGAGTTCGCCCGGTCGAAATCGGAAAACCCCGAGCAGCTTCAGATGATGGCTTTCGAAGTCGCCCAGACTTTCGAAGGCGATTCGCCGAAGGTCGCTCTCCTCAACGCGAAGCGCTACTGGAAGAGCGAGCCCGACAACATGGAAGTGTTGCGCCAAGCGCGCAAGGCGGCTCTCGCGGTCAATGCGACCGATGAAGAGAAGTCCGAAGCCAACCAGATCGCGGACCAGTGGCGGAAAAAAAATCTGTCGAATTGATCCAACCAGTTCGCACTCTCTGACACTTACTTAGCGAATCTCCTCAAAACCCCGCATTGCGGGAAGGAAGATCCATGGCCCGGAACAACCGCCGCTCAATCATGGGACCGATCATCTTCGGTTTTGCAATGATCGCAATCATGTTGGGCGGCGCTGTTCTATTTTTGACCCAGACTCTCATGAAGCTGGACGCCACGAAAGCGGAAGCGCTCTCCGGTGTGGAGGAGCTGATCAGCAGCTCTCCGACAGTCATCGAAGCCGTCGGGGAAGTCACCCGCGTAGTCCCCATTTCCGAGGACTCTGGCCTCAAAATCATGCAGGCGAACGAACTCACAAGCATGGAACTGGAGGCGACATACCTCGTCGAGGGCACCGAAGGCAAGATTTGGTGCGTCGTCGAACTCGTGGGCCAAAATGGCAAGTGGACCATCGATGAGAACAGAATCCGGGTCGAAGAAACGATCTCCGGTGCCATGGCCTTTCGGGCGGCAAACCGCGCTCATGACGAGGGCGACTACGAGATGTCTGAAGAACTTTGGAAGATCTCATACAAGGGCGGGAGACGGCTTGAGGGCATTACGGCATACAATGTTGGCTGCGCGCTTTCACGACAGGGCAAGACCGACGAAGCCCTTGAATGGATCTCGCGTGGCGTCGACGAAGGGTACTATAGCAGCAGTTTCTTCGAATTCGACTCGGACCTCGACAACCTTCGAGACACAGATGGATATGAGAAGCTGATGGCGCGAGTTCACGATCTGGAAGGCACGACCTACCGGGTCAGCTCCGACGACGACGAAACAAGCCCTGTCGCAACTACCAGATGAACAAAGCCCGCCATTAGTAAAATTATTACTCGAATTCTGCCCTTTCACCGTTATACCACTTGAAACCCCCAACACCGCGCCGTGAGGATACTATCCCGGAACAGGTCAATTCCGGAGGAATCCCATGACAAGCCGCAACGAACCGAAATCACCGCTGCCGGCACCGGGGCGGCAGCAGACGCGCTATATCTTCGTGACCGGCGGCGTTGCCTCGTCACTGGGCAAGGGAATCGCCGCATCCGCACTCGGGACGCTTCTTATCCAGCGTGGTCTTCAGGCAGAGATCATGAAAATGGATCCCTATCTGAACGTCGACCCTGGGACCATGAGCCCCTATCAGCACGGCGAGGTCTTCGTGACCGACGACGGCGCGGAAACAGATCTCGACCTTGGCCACTACGAGCGATTTCTCGACGTTCCAACCAGCCAAGCCAACAACATTACGGCCGGACAAGTTTACGACTCGATCATCAGGAAAGAGCGACGGGGCGACTATCTTGGCGGAACGGTTCAGGTCATTCCCCATGTCACCGATGAACTAAAGCGCCGCATCTACAACGTCGCGCGGACGAAGAAGTGCGACGTCCTCCTCGTCGAAGTCGGCGGTACCGTGGGCGATATTGAATCGCTCCCCTTCATTGAAGCCATCCGCCAGATTCCTTACGACGTCGGACGTGAGAACTGCCTCTTTCTCCACCTCACGCTCCTCCCCTACATCTCCGGCGCGGGCGAATTGAAAACCAAGCCGACACAGCACAGCGTGCGCGCCCTTCGCGAGATTGGCATTACGCCGGATGGCCTGATCTGCCGCGCAGATCAAGCAGTGGATGAAGGAACGCGGCGTAAAATCGCGATGTTCTGCAATGTGGAAGAACGCGCGGTCTTTCATTCCGAAAACGTCGACATCATCTACGAGGTCCCTCTCAAGCTTCATGAAGAGGGGCTTGATGAGTGGGTTGTCAGGGAGCTGAATCTGGATGGCCACCAGCCGAACTTATCCGATTGGGAAACTCTCGTCGACAAGATGAAGGCCGCCCGCGAGACGGTGCGCATCGGCGTTGTTGGCAAGTACATCGAGCTTCAAGACGCCTACAAATCCATTTACGAGTCGTTGGTTCACGCCGCCGCGTGGCACGACCGTGCCCTCGATATCGTACGAATTGACAGCGAATCATTGGAAGACGGCGATCTCGAAGTGTTGGGAACCGTTGATGGAATTCTCATCCCCGGCGGCTTCGGCGAGCGTGGTATCAACGGCAAGATACGCGCAGCGCGATTCGCTCGCGAGAACAACATCCCGTACTTTGGAATCTGTCTCGGCATGCAGATCGCCATCATCGAATTCGCCCGTCACGTTTGCGACATGCCCGATGCGAATTCGAGCGAGTTTACCGAGAAAACGAACTTCCCCGTCGTCGACCTCATGCTCGGCCAAAAGGCGATTCTCGACTTGGGGGGTACAATGCGACTCGGTGCGTATCCGATGAAGATCAGAGAAGGCACAAAGGCTGCTCAAGTTTACGGAGAGTTGGAAGTATCGGAGCGGCACCGCCACCGCTACGAAGTTAACAACAGCTTTCGCGCCCGATTCGAAGAAATGGGGCTGCAGGTGACCGGAGTGTTCGAGGAGACCGACCTCGTCGAGATGATCGAACTGGAGGGGCATCCTTGGTACCTTGGTTGCCAGTTCCATCCCGAGTTTCAGAGCAGGCCTCTCAACCCTCATCCGCTCTTTAAGGGGTTCCTGGCTGCCGCCGTTGATACTCACGACTCAGTCGATGAATCGACACGACGCGGGGTTAGCTGATCGAGCAACAAAGCCTCTTGTGGCTCTAAACGACCGCAATTCAGGCTAGAAGCGCAGTTTATCCTACAATCCGCACCCGCGATGCCGGTGCGCTAGAGAGTGTTATGGAGTGGGAATTCCTCAAGAATTTGTTGGTACTGATCTCGGGAGCAGTCGTTCTCGGGTTGGTTTTCGAGAGGCTTCGTCTCAACGCGATGTTGGGCTACCTCCTCGCGGGAACGCTCCTCGGACCCGGAGCCTTCGGAATTGTCAGCGAGCAAGAGTCAGTAGAGATGATCGCCGAGCTGGGCGTCGCGCTCTTGCTCTTCAGCATCGGCCTGGAGTTCAGCGTCCGGCGCCTGCTCGACCTCGGTAAAATCGCCCTCGTCGGCGGGACTCTCCAAGTCGTCCTCACAATTACACTGGTTGCTGGATTCTGTATGGCGATTGGCTTACCGGTGACGACTTCCATCGCGATTGGGGCGGTTATCGCGCCGAGTAGCACCGCCTGCGTGCTCAGGCTGCTCAGGGATCGCGGCGAATTGGATAGTATTCGAGGGCGCAACGCGCTTGGGATTCTCCTGCTTCAAGACGCAGCCCTCGTTCCCTTGGTGTTGGTGATGACCTCCATCGCTGGCCCGGCGACCTTCTCAACGATCATGGTCAACATCGGGACCGCACTCGGCGTCGCCGTGATGTTTGTTATTGGCATCTGGATATTGAGCAAATCGCTTCTTCCGGCGCTGCTCGGAACGAGCACGAAGGTGAAGAGTCGAGAGCTCTTTGTGCTGCTCGCCGTCGCGATCTTCATCGGCGCTGCATGGGCCGCGCACCTCATGCACCTCTCGCCGTCACTCGGTGCGTTTGCAGCGGGCGTGCTCCTAGCGGAAAGCCCCTTCGCCACGCAAATCAGGGCCGACATTGGCGGGGTTCGCATCCTCTTCGTGACGCTCTTCTTTACCTCCGTCGGCATGCAGGCCGACTTGCAATGGCTGTCTCAGTATTGGTACATCGCCATCGGAGTCACGGTGTTGATGATGGCCGCAAAGGCAGGTATCATCCTGGGCGTTTTGGCAATGCTTCGCGCTCCGGCGGGCCCCGCATTCGCCACGGGAATCGTTCTCAGCCAAGCTGGCGAGTTTTCCTTCGTGCTCTCGGGCATGGCGTTGGCCGATTCTGTGATTTCTGGGTACACGTTCCGACTGTTCGTGACCGCATCGCTCGCGTCGTTGCTGGCGACCCCGTTCCTCGTCGCGCTGGCTCCGCAAATTGGCAGAAAATACCGGGCGATGTTTGGCGGAAGCGAAGCTGAGGACGCGAAGAGCGACCCCGCGCTCAAAGACGTCCCGATCATCCTCGTGAGCGCGCTCGTCTCGAACCGCGAGCTGGAAGAGGACGAGGTGGCCCGCAGCGGCGACAAGATCGTCCTGGGCAAGCCGGTGAAACTCGAGAAGCTGGTCAAGGCGATCGAGCAGTCGCTCGCCCACAAGCTTTGAGACATCCAGTGCCCCATCGGCCCCCCCGGCGGGAGGGGGGAAACCCGCTGCCCCCGCCGATCCATCAGAAAAAGGCGCGTCTGC
>JAUIJJ010000314.1 GCA_030431385.1 bacterium
TTGCAAACTCTAGGTGGTCTGCAGATCATATTCTAAAAGGACAAAGGAAACTAGAGCATGAAGAGTCTCGCACGGGGGCTTATCGCCGCCAGCATGTTGGTCTTTGGATCGGTCTATGCGGAAGACGCTGATGTCTCCCCAGACCTATTGGGCCATTCCAATCACGGAAGTTCCTTCGACGTGGGACCACGGCAAATGCCTTGGAAAATGGACGACATTGGGTCGTCTCACTTCCCGATCACGAGTTCCCACCCCGAGGTTCAGCAATGGTTCGATCAGGGTCACACGCTTCTCCACGGGTTTTGGGCGCATGAAGCTGAGCGAGCCTTTCGGTGGTGCCTCAAGCTGGATCCTGATTGTGCGATGGCGTATTGGGGAATGGCCCGCTGTATTCAGTTTCGAGGCCAGGAACGCCGGGTGGATTTCTTGAAGGAAGCCGTGGCGAGAAGAGACAGCGTCTCCCATCGTGAACAGATGTACATTGATGCCTGGGCCAAAGCGTACATTCCCGAGTACTCCGGCGAGCTTGTTTCTGAGGAAGAGGAATCGGTCAGCCCCGACGACATACTTGCCAAGGAACTCGAACTTATTGTGCTGGAATACCCTGAAGATGTCGAAGCGCGTGCGCTGCTCGTTCTCGCCAATCTGGCTTCCAAAGAGCGGTTAGGCAATGAGGCCATCATACGCGATATTCTGGAGGAAGACCCGGATCACCCCGGAGCGCACCACTATCGCGTTCATGTCTGGGATGGCAAGGAAGGCAGGATGGCACTGGAGTCGTGCGAAAGATACGGCAGAATCGCAAGCCAATCAGGCCACGCCAACCACATGCCGGGCCACGTTTACAGCGGGATCGGAATGTGGCACGAAGGCGCGATCTGGATGGACCGGGCAACGCGCGTCGAAAAGAGGTACATGGAGAGCCGGATGACGCTCCCCTTTCACAATTGGAACTACTCGCACAACCGCGACTACCTCTCATTTATCCAGGAACAGCTAGGCATGCCCTCATTGAGCATCGACGGTGCGCGCCAACTCCTGAAGGCGCCACTCGACCCTGACTACAATCCGGCCTGCGGATTTTACACGATTCGCCGGCAGGGGATGGAAGCGCTCGTCCGCGGATTGGTAAAGTTCGAGCGCTGGGATGAGATTCTCGAAGAAGGCAGCATCCCTTGGACTGATTGTAGCGATGACGACCTCCTTCGTACCTACGCGGAGACACTCGCCCATCTCGGCAATGGTGATCTGGAGGAGGCGATCGAGGGACAAATCGAATTGCGAAACCTGACGCTGGTGGCACCAGCCGATTCGGCCGGATGGGGAACGGCCATGCTTGAAGGCAAGCGCACGCGCATGCAGAACGAAGTCGACGCAAGAATTGCCGCAGAGACCGGCGACATCCTCGGCGCGATGAAACTTCTGGCCGAGGCCGCAGAATCGCAGTATCTGACATACAGGGAGCGGAACGACCCGCCGCACTATCCGGTCATCCTTTTCACCGCGCTGGGCGAAATGCACCTCGAAGCCGGCGCACCGAGCCTCGCCGTTCTGGCATTCGAGAAAACGCTGGAAATCTGCCCCAACGACGCATTCGCGATATCCGGCTTGGCGCGTGCCCATGCGGCGCTGGGCAACTTGGAAGAAGCGAATCACGCCTATGGAAGAATGAAGTTCCTTTGGTCGTCTGCTGAGCCGGGTCTTCGCTGGATCGAGGATCTCGAGGGCCTGGGGCTTGAGTCAGACCCCATCGACGAATCGCCGAAAGAACAGCGGTCCTACCGAACGGAGACCCTCGAAAACTTCGGACCCGAGCAGTGGCGCCCCTACGCCGCACCGACCCTCGACGCCATCGACTCCGATGGCGAGCGGGTCACCCTCGATGAATACAAGGGTGAATACGTCCTCCTCGTGTTCTATCTGGGCGAAGGCTGCCCCCATTGCGTCGACCAGCTAAAGGCCATCGAGGCCAAGAGCAGCGAATTCGAGTCGCGGGGAGTTTCGCTTGTCGCAATCAGCTCTGATTCACAAGAAGACCTCGCCAACTCCAAGATGCTCGGCGAGCTGCCGTTCCGAATGCTCAGTGACAAAAACTCTGAGAATGCGCGGCGCTACAAGGCATACGACGACTTTGAGGAGATCGAGCTCCACTCCACGTTGATCATCGACAAAGAGGGCCGCATCCACTGGTCACGCACGGAAGGCGAACCGTTCATGGACATTGGGTTCCTCGTATCCGAGATCGATCGGATCAAGGAAATGGATGAGGCTGATGCCGCTGCGAAGGCTCCCGTCGAGACGGTAATGAACTAACCGCGATGAGTTGAATCCACCGTTCTTAGCCAGCTTTTCCACAAATTCGCCCGAAATCTCCTGTATCACAGAGATTTCACTGGACATGATCGGAAAATTAAAGAAACTCTGCGGTCGACCACCGGACTTCATCGCGGGTGAAAACTGCGACCGGTGGGCTGGAAGAGAAAGGCAGAAGCCGATCATGTTGTCTCAGGGAGTACTTGTCCTAAACCGTAACTGGACCGCTGTGCATGTGTGCAGCGTGCGCCGAGCGCTTTCGCTCGTCGTCCAGGACCTCGCTCGCGTCGTCGACGAGGAATACCAGATGCACGACTTCGATTCGTGGCGCTCGCTATCACAGGCTGTTCAGGAAAACGGCAACCAATACGTGCACACACCAGCTTTCCGAATTCTGGTGCCAGAGGTCATTATCCTCTCGCGCTTCGGTCGCGTGCCACCCCGCGCCGTAAAGTTCAATCGCCGCAATATCTACATGCGCGATAACTATACGTGCCAGTATTGCGGAAACAAGCCGGTGAAGGAACACCTGACAATCGACCACATCCTGCCGAAGAGCCGTGGTGGCAAGTCCTCGTGGGAGAACATTGTTCTCGCGTGTCAGAGCTGCAACACCCGCAAGAGCGACCACCTTCCCGAGGAAATCGGCATGAAGCTGCGGCGCCCGCCGAAGCGGCCGCATTGGCTCGCAACGCTCCGCTACACCCTTCGCGGACCGGAGCGACCAACCTGGCAGCGGTTCGTCGACGCCGCCTATTGGAACGTGGCGCTTCAAGAAGACTAAAGCTCGCCGCACAACCTACTGACTGAAAAACCCCTCCCGCTTCGGCGGGAGGGGTTTTCCATGTCTCCTCGAATGCTGTACATTGCCCTGAATTGCGCTGTTTTATCACTGGTTTTATTGGAGCGCGGGAAAAAAGTTTGGCATGCCAAACAAACGGTTGACGCACACCCGGTGAATTTGGCTTGGTCACGCGGCGCCGGTGAACATCCTCCCCAGCGAACCCTAGGAGGTTCCTCGTATGCGAATCAGTTTGAGCAACCTGCCAGCCCTCTCATTCTCTATCATCACATTAGTAATAGTCGCCTGTGTCGGATGTGAGAATCAGGCTGTGCAAAACTCTCCCGAAGAAGCCGCGCCGACCGAGCAGCAAGTCCGCATCGTTACCCTCGGTGGCGATGTCACGGAATCGGTTTTCTTCCTCGGCGCAGGCGATCTGGTTGTAGGTTCAGACAAGAGCAGCCAGTACCCGCCAGAGGTCCTCGAACTGCCCCGCCTCGACTACCACAGACAAATGTCCGCCGAAGCGATTCTCTCCCTCGAGCCCTCCCTGGTCCTCCTGACAGAAGATGCAGGACCTCCAACCGCCATCGAACAGCTCGAATCCGCTGGCGTTCGGGTGGTTCCCATCCCGTCAACAGGCACGCAGGAGGGCGCGGCGATGAAGCTCCGAGCCGTCGGCGCCGCACTCGATTTGGACGAAAAAGCTGAAGTCGCGATCGAAGTATTGGAAACGAAACTAGCCCTCATAAAAGAAAGAGTCTCCGCACTCGAAGGCACGCCTTCCGTGCTGTTCCTATACTCACGAGCTGGCATGGGCGCGCCCATGATTGGCGGCGTCGGATCGGGTGCAGACACGATGGTCGAGTTGGCAGGAGGCCGCAACGCGGCTCCCGAAATCCACGACTTTCGCCCGCTTACTCCGGAAGCGCTCCTCGACCTAAACCCTGATGTGATCCTCATGCTCGAGAAGGGCTTCGCGGCCGTCGGCGGCGAGGACGGCCTTCTACGGCTCCCCGGAATGGCGGAAACGACCGCCGGTAAGAACCGTCACTTTGTCCGTGTCGCAGATGATCTGCTGCTGAGTTTTGGGCCACGACTTCCTGAGGCCGTGTTACAGCTCGCCGACTCCATTCACTCGACACCGGGAGACTTTGGCGGTTGAGCGAAGCCATCTCCATATTGCCTCAGGCTCAAACTGGCAGCCGCGCGACGTCTGGTCGCGGTGACTGGCTACGTCGCCAACGGCGGAAGCGTTTGGTCGTCATTGGCGTGCTTTCGGTGCTGGTGGGCGTTGCCTCCTTCGCGGCGATTTCCACCGGTGCGGTGTCGGTCAGTCTCTACGAGTTGCTGACGATCCTGCTTGGCAAGGTTGGTATTCATCTTGGCGCAGAAGTCACAGCGGTTCAGGAAGCGGTGATCTGGTCGATCCGACTCCCCCGCGTTGGCCTTGGGATATTGGTCGGAGGCACATTGGGAATCGGCGGCGCTGCGGTGCAGGTGCTGTTCCGCAACCCTCTCGCCGAGCCGGGCCTCATCGGCACCTCGGGTGAAGAGGTGCTGCACCGAGTCCAGCCCCTCGGCGGGCTCGAAGACCGCCTGCTGACCATCGTCGCGGAGGACCCCGGAGAAGCCCGCAGTGTAGACCACTCCGTCGTCTGCGACCGCCGCCGCCGTGACGTCGCCCCGCATCACGCTCGGCGTCGGCTCGGTGACGTGGCGCCACGCGGTG
>JAUIJJ010000315.1 GCA_030431385.1 bacterium
AGGCCGTGCGCGGTCTCTTTCCCTGACCTGATCACTCTGATTTCGAAACGGTCTGCGGATTCGCTACTGGCGAATCCGCAGACTTGTTTTTACCGCTCAGGTAGAGGGGGCGACGACTCTATCCTCCACTCAAAAGTCTGTTGATCTCATGGTGCTCGTGCCGCTAATGTTCGACTGTTACACACCGGGAGAATCCAGAATTGAGGGGAGCAGATCATGTTGCGGAGTTTATTCGCCTCACGATCGGGAATCGGCAAAGCCATCAAGCAGGCCCGGAAACTCCTCGGGGGTGGACAGGGGAGAGAAGCCTCGAAGCTGCTCGCTGAGTCGATAGACGAAGCGAGGAGCAATCCACCCGAGGACGACAGAGAGCTGATCGAAGCGCTTGTGTTGCGAGGCTCGATCGAGTCGTCACGCGCACATTATCAGGTCGCATTCGATCTCTATGCTGAGGCGGTCATGCGTTGCGAGGAAGGCAACATGCCTTTCGACAGGTGCTGCGCGGATGCTGCGATGCGAGCCGCGCAGGTTTACTACCACCAAATCGAAGGCGATTGCGAAACCGTGCGCCGGCTGACGACAACGATTTCCGAAGCCCTGGTTCACCTCGCCGTGCAGTCCATTCAGGACTTTGTCGCTCTTGTAGATAAGTACATTCATTTTATGATCCAGTTGAGGGCATTCGACCAGCTACAAGCAGTGATGCTCCAGGCGGAAAAGGCGATCGCGCAGCGGTGCTCGGATGACAAGCTTCTATGCGGGGAAATGCACCTGCGCCTTTCGAGATGCTGGCCGATCAACGAAGAGCCTGACCGGGTACTCGAACATGCTGCTCTGGCCCGGGAGATTCTTGAGGAGGTTGGAGAAGAAGCGTCGGAGCTTCATCTGGAGACGATTCGCCGGATTGCAGCTTGCCACGTGAGGGTTGGAAATCGCGACCGTGCGAGAGAG
The DNA here is from genome assembly GCA_030431385.1 of bacterium. Lineage (GTDB taxonomy): Bacteria > Sumerlaeota > Sumerlaeia > SLMS01 > SLMS01 > JAUIJJ01. The sequence continues at coordinate 952 of JAUIJJ010000315.1, forward strand.
GTTTTGACTGAGGAGTGTCGGCGCCTCGCTTCAGTTCCAACCACCGACCAGCGGCCGAGGGTTGAATGCCTGGCCCGCTTGGCGCACGTCGCGCTTCGGCAGGAAGACTTGGAGAGCGCGGAGCGCGCAGCGAGCGACGCGCTCGCTCTGGCGGCAACACTGCGCAAGGTCGCAGCGGAAGGTCCGCGACTCGCGACGGCCGCACTCGCGACCGTGCAAGCACTTCGCAAACGCGAGCAGGACGCTTTGAAGACCGCGCTTGGAATCCTGAACGAGATTCCCGAGGGAGAAGAAGACCGCGTGCGCGCGTTGCTGCCGGTGTGCGAAGCGCTGATGGTGAGCGGTGCCTTCGACAGTGCGCTCAAGCTTACGAATGAGATATTGGTTAAGCTCGCTTCAGGTCGTCCGCTGCTAGACGAACATCTGATTGATGCGAGCCTCATTTGTACGGGAGCCCTTCGCGAAAAGGGGAAGCTCGGAGAGGCGGAGGATCGGGTTTTTGAGTTACTGGAACGGCTTGATGACGAGAACCAACTCGACTCAGCGCGTCATGGGCGGGTGCTCATAGAACTGGCGGACTTGCGCACGCAGCAGGAGCGCTACGATGACGCCGATGAGATTCTCTCCAGCGCGATGTATATGGTCATGGAAGCGGGAGAGATCGAAGGCGATCTCTCCGGCACGGTCCTCAATCGGATGGCCTACCTGAACATGAAGCAGGGCGAGTCGGAGACGGCCGGCGAGTTGTTCGAGCGTTCCAAAGAGATTCTCACATCGCGCGGCGCATTCGGTGGGCGAAACCAACGCTTGTATTCGCAATTTGCTGAAAGCCGAGCGGGCTAGTACCCTCGCCGTTGACGACGCTCGGGCGGTTCTCGAACATGGGCCGGTAAGCTCGGGCCAATTGCAGGGAGAAACTGATGTCGCGCATTCTTGTCGTCGACGACGAAGAAAACATCCGCTTCACGCTCAAGGAACTTCTCAAACGGGAAGGTCAGGGATACATCGTCGACGAAGCATCCGATGGGAAGGCGGCGATCGAAAGCGTCGGCGCGCAGGACTATTCGGTCGTCATCATGGACATCCGGATGCCTCGCATGGATGGGATGACAGCGCTCCGCGAAATGAAGCGGCTGCGGCCAGAGATCATCGTCGTCCTGATTACAGCGCACGGCACGCAAAAGGTTGCATTGGAAGCCATTCAGGCCGGTGCGTGGGACTACTTCACCAAGCCCTTTGACCTGACTGAAGTCCGCGTTGTCGTCCGCCGCGCCATGGAGAAGGCGCGGCTCATGCGCCTGATTCGCGAAATGCGCGATCAGGGGATTCACCGCTATCGCTACGACCGGATCATCGGTCAGAGCGATTCCATGCAGGAGGTTTTCAACCTCGTGGAGCGGGTGCTCGACAATGACGTGACAGTGCTCATCACCGGCGAGAGCGGCACGGGTAAGGAACTCGTCGCATCGGCAATCCACAACAACAGCCAACGCAAGGACAAGCCGTTCATCAAAGTTAATACGGCTGCCATCCCCGAATCGCTCCTCGAAAGCGAACTGTTTGGCCACGAGCGCGGGGCCTTTACCGGCGCGGTCGCTCAAAAGGTCGGGAAGGTGGAGGCCGCGAATGGTGGAACGCTGTTCCTCGACGAGATTGGCGACATGACGCTTCCGCTTCAGGCGAAGCTTCTTCGCATGTTGCAAGAGAGGGAGATCGAGAGAGTAGGCTCAGTAAAAGTCGTGAAGGTAGATTTGCGCGTCGTCGCGGCGACGAATAGGGACCTTGCACGTATGGTGGAAAAGAATGAGTTCCGCGAGGATCTCTACTATCGGCTCAACGTCATTCCGATCCACCTGCCGCCGGTGAGAAAGCGGCGCGATGATATCCCGTTGCTAATCGATTTTTTCATCGAGCGCTATAACCCGAAACTAAACAGGAACATTTCGGAAGTCTCTGAAGCTGCGCTGCAGAAGCTCCTCAACTATAGCTGGCCTGGAAACGTCCGCGAGCTTGAAAATGTCATGCAGCGCGTCCTGCTCTTGGCTCAAGGGACGACCATTCAGTTGGAGGACCTGCCTCCGACAGTACGCGGCGACAGCCCTCTGGCCAGACCGCCAATGAGCGGCGATCTTCCCGAAGCTGCGGAGATGCTGCGCGACCTCGACCTATCCTCGCTACTCGATACGTCGGACTTCAATCTCGCACTAGCAGATCGGCTTCAGATGATCAGCGACCACATTGAGAAGTTCCTGATACGCGCGGCGCTCAAGACCAAGAACGGTCACCGGCAGGAAACTGCGGACCTCCTGGGGATTAGCCGCAAGAGCCTCCACAACAAAATGGTCCGATACGGGCTATTCTCCGAGGATTCGTAACGCGAACGGCATTAGCTTTCTTGGACCGGTTCATAGTTGACTCCCGTGCGCTGGATTGTGACCGTGAAGGGTTAATCAAGTGCCGTAGCCGAAGCCCTCAGGAGTTTCCATGAAGAAAGATCTGATCTGTTCAATCGCAGCGCTGTTGCTGCTTTCGCTCACGTTGCCAGCAATCAACGCTCAGGAGGAAAGGGAAGGCATGCGCGTTGCCCTCTTTAACATTCGAGAGCTTTCCACTGAAAAGCTTCTGGAAGTAGATGACTCAGGTGTCGGCACAAACGACCAGTTGGTAGCAGCCGCGAAGATCATCCAACACATCGCGCCCGAAGTTCTCGTTCTCAACGAGATCGATCACGATTACACATCTCCGGACCTCCCTCTGGAGACGAACGGGAAACGCTTCGTAGAGAATTACCTTCGCCACGGCGAGGACCCTATCGATTACAAGTACATCTATGCAGCGCCATGCAATACGGGTATTCTGACGGGCATCGATTTCAACGGCGATGGGGTCACTTCGACAGAAGATGAAGAAAACTCCCGGCCCCACGGTGATGACAGCTTTGGCTATGGTTCCTATCCCGGGCAGTACTCGATGATGCTGTTGTCTCAGCACCCGATTCTGGCGGACGATGCGCGGACATTTCAGAAGTTCCTTTGGAAGGACATGCCTGGAAACCTCATCCCCGCAGACTTTTACTCAGAAGAGGCCGTCGACATTTTCCGCCTCTCCAGCAAGTCGCATTGGGATGTTCCGATCAAGATTGGCGACAAGGTCGTGCACTTCCTCATGTCCCATCCGACCCCGCAGAGCTTTGATGGCGAGGAAGATCGGAACGGACGCAGGAACTTCGACGAGGTCCGGTTCTGGGCCGAGTACATCAACGGGGCCGATTGGATTTACGACGACGAAGGAAAGAAGGGCGGCATCGCCGAGGACGCCGCTTTCATGATCGCCGGAGACCAAAATACCGGCACCGGCTTTGACGGACAATCGGTCTACGGCGGCAAGGAAGCGTACCAGCTCATCACCGAGCACGCACTTGTGACCGACACGACTCCGATGATCACGAGTCGGGGAGCGCAAGAGCGCTTCGGCTTTAGCCCGGAGGGGAAGGCTGCGCAGTATACCTTCCAATGGTACGGGGGCTCGCGCCTAGACTATCTCCTGCCGAGCAAGGGGATCGAGGTGCATGGCGGCGAAGCGCTTGCCAATACCGAATGGGCGGTCGTGACGCCAGCCGGCGAGCCGGTCATCGAGAGTGTCGGCGCGTTTCCATCCGTCGTGCTCGCGGCAGGCGAGTACACGGCGATCGCCAAACATGACGAACGCATCTTCGAGCGCACGTTCACGGTCGAGCCAGGGCTCAACCGCGATGTCGAAGTGCTGCTGGCCGTCGAAGAGGACGCCGACTCAAGCGGCTGACGCCAGGGTGCGCTGCCGCCGCATATCCGGCGGCACCGCCTCATCGGCCAGGG
>JAUIJJ010000316.1 GCA_030431385.1 bacterium
ACTCCGAAGATCACTCCCGAACGCAGACCGTGGAGCGACGGGTTGGCGAGAAAACGCGCGTTCAACTCGTCGCCGCGCGGGTGATTACTCGCGCGTTGATCCAGCTTCTTTGCCAGACTTCCGATCATAGTCTCGTCCTCCCTATAAGCCCTATACCGAATCGCATCACAAGTGCTTCGCAATGCCAAGCGGCGATTGTTGTCCGGTGGAATCAACCCGCGATTCTCACCCGCTGGCCTGATGATAAAAGTGACGATTAGAACAGGATTTCGCAGACGAACACTTGACTCGGCCAGAAAAATGAGGGAAAACCTCACCACTTGAGTCTAGTTAGAAATAAGTACTCAGGACAACCCCGGTGGTTTTGCAAGTGGCGAGAGCCACTGGGGAGGTTGAGATTTCCAGTCACGATTGGCCCCCGATTCAATCGCCTGGGACTCGCATTCAAGCTTCTGGTAGATGCCAGAAGCGTCAGGTAAAGAGAGGCAGTACCATGACAAGCCAGAAAGTCGAGTTGGCCCGTGAGACCTCGTCTGAGGTTCCGCGCGGATTGGGGAACTATCTTCTACTCATCAGCGATCTTCTGAAAGAGAAGGGATATGTGCGCGGTGTCGAACTCGCGGAGCGACTCGAGATGAGCCGCCCGACGGTGACGCGCGCGATGCAGCGGCTTGCCCAATTGGGATTCGTTGACTACGAAAAGTACCGGGGGATTAGTCTCACTCCAAAGGGTGAAGCAGGGTCGGAGGAAGTCCGCGTCCGCTATCAGATCGTGCGTGGGTTTCTGGAGGCATCGGGAGAGAGGGTCGAAGACGTCGACGGTGAAACTCGGAAACTGGAACCATCGTGCAGCGACGATGTGCTGAGCGCGATGGCGGCAGCGACCAAGAGATTGAAGAACTCCAGATAGGTTCGCGAGGTATTTTTGGAGCGCCGGCGGGTCGGAACTTCATTTACATCCTCAGGCAGCTGAATCAAAACAGACGCCGCTTTGAATTGGAGGATGTAGTGTCATGTATAAAGTAGCCGTTCTCGGTGCCTCGGGTGCCGTTGGCCGCGAAATGATCGAAACTCTGGAGCAGCGCGCCTTCCCCATCGAAGAATTGCGGCTGCTGGCATCGCCTCGCTCCGCTGGCTCACGCATTCCCGCCTTCGGAAAGCTGAACGAAGTGCAGGCCGTCGAGAAGAGTTCCTTCGATGGCGTCGACGTGGCCCTCTTCAGCGCTGGTGGCTCGGTTTCCGCCGAGTGGGGTCCAATCGCCGCATCTGCCGGCGCCGTGGTGATCGACAACACGAGTCATTTTCGTATGGATCCCGACGTCCCGCTTGTTGTTCCCGAAGTGAACGGGCACCTGCTAGAGGCGCGCCCTTCCAAAGGAATCATCGCGAATCCGAACTGCTCGACGATTCAAATGGTGCAGGTGCTCGCGCCGCTGCACGAGCGGTTTACGCTCAAGCGAGTAGTCGTCGCTACCTATCAATCGGTCAGCGGCAAAGGCGCGAAAGCCATCGAGGAAACGGAAGAACAGAGTCTCGCCGTGTTGGAAGGCGTGCCGTTCGAACCTCGCGAGTTCCCACATCAGATCGCCTTTAACGTGCTGCCTCACATCGACAGCTTTCTTGAAAACGGCTACACGAAGGAAGAGATGAAGATGGTGAACGAGACTCGCCGGATCATCGGATCAGAAGAGATCGCGCTGACGGCGACCTGCGTTCGGGTTCCCGTGTTCCGCGCTCACAGCGAAGCCGTGAACTGCGAATTCGCGGAGGAAGCACCGGCGGATGAGGTTCGACGGATTCTCTCGGCGGCGGAGAATGTGGTTGTGGTGGACAATCCGTCACGCGATGAATACCCTCTTCCGGTTTATGCTGAAGGGCGCGATCAAACCTATGTCGGGCGAATTCGCCAGGACATCAGCGTTGCTGGAAACCGCGCAGTCGACCTGTGGATTGTGAGCGACAATCTGCGCAAAGGCGCAGCTCTGAACGCGGTTCAGATTGCGGAAAAGCTTCACCGCAACGGCGTCCTCGGCACTCGGTAGAATCACCGTCTTAACGATCGTTTGACCAAGTCTATCAGGAGGTTCTCGCGAGCTTGCTCAATGCTCACTGCCACCTCGAACTCAGCCACCTGGGCGGTCGGATCCCGCCGGGGCTGAAGTTTGTCCAGTGGCTTGAGCAGATCGTCTACCTCAAGCGGACCTGTCCTCTCAGCGAGTCGCGTCACGGCGCGGCGAGAGGGCTCGAGCGGCTGCGCGAGACAGGAACCACAGCTGTCTTTGACATCCTCTCCTTGGAAACTTCGGAAAACATCCTGCGCATCACGGCTCAGGTAGAGGAAGAGTTCAAGGCTCTCCTGTTTTGGGAGATGATCAACTTCGTTCCCGGCTCTGCGTGCTGGGCGATTGATAAGGTACTCGCCCGCCAATTTTTCGAGGGCGCGCTCCCTCCCGGCGCGGCGCACGGCCTATCTCCCCATTCGCCCTACACCACGACTCCTGACTTGCTTTCAGCCAGCGGCGAGTCCGCCCGAGAGAACGGAATGTGGTTGTGTATCCACGCGGCCGAAACCCGCGAGGAAACCGAGATGATGACCAGCGGTTCTGGTGAGCTATTCGAGTTTCTGAAACGAGTGCTGCCTCCGGACTGGAAGGCTCCGGGCCAGCGCCCGATCGAGTACCTCTCACATTGCGGATGCCTCGGCGAGCGGACGCTCCTCGCCCACTGTAATGACATCAACGACGATGACATCGAGCTGATCGTCGGCAGCGGAGCCAGCGTCGTGCTTTGCCCGGGAACGCACAGCTACTTTGGGCGCGAAGATTTTCCACTGGAGAGGCTTTGGAAGGCCGGCGTGCCGCTGTATCTCGGCACGGATTCCCTCGCCTCGAACCTCGACCTCGACATGAGTCGCGAGGTCGAGATCGCGAAGGAACTCGCGCCTAACGTCCCCGCTGATTTCATCGACGGACTTGTGGAGCCATCCCGGGCCGACCGCTTCTTCCACGCATAGCGGGCACTTCGCTGAAACTTCTTCTCAGTAAGAGATGACTTCGTGACGGTCGGGCCAGATTCTCAGATAGTAGCGCTCGCCGACGGCTTCTGTTTGGCAGCCGATGTTGATATAGCCGCCGCTGTGTTGGTACTGATGGGTATGGCCGCAAACCGCGACATCGGCTCCGCGGTTGACGCATGCCCTCGCGGCCTGACGGGCAACGCTTCCGCCCACGCGCTGCCAAGTCTTGCTGCACCGCTTCAGCCAGCGAGTCAGCCGCTGCTCGGTCACGTCGATAGTTTGCAGCATTCGATAGAGTAGGCTGATCAAGTCTACCCACCTCGGCAATTTCATCATCGCATCGTATTCGTCGCCGTGGACGAAGAAGTACTTCTTCGATGGAGTCGCGATGACCACTTCGTCGTAAACCGGCATGCCTGTAAACTCGTGCAGATAGCTGAGAAATGTTCGGTCGTGATTGCCGGTGACGACGATCACGTCGACGCCTTCCTTTGCCCGTTTGATGAGGTACTTGATGACGAGCCAATCTTCGGATCGCAACTTGGGGTGCGCGCTATCGAAGACGTCACCGAGTAGAAGAATGAAGTCCACTCCGTCGTGTTTCTCAAGCTCTGCCAACGTCTCGTCGGGCCGAAACTGAGCGGTGCCAAGATGGAGGTCGCTCATGACGAGGCCGCTGCTATAGCGGAAGTTTTCGCTCAGATTCTTGGTCCCTTCGGAAGCTTGGTCCGCTTTGCCAGCGGAAGCGGCTCCAGGTAGAAACGGCAGTTTGGGAAGGAAGTCTGAGATCGACCCCCCAGGGAACAGCCCGGGGCGACGCGTCGGTGCTTGGGGGTTCATCGTTTGGTTAGTGGGGCTTGCAGTCGGGCAATCGGTTTGCATGAGGGGCATCTCTCCCGGCACTCGATTCACAACTTTTGAAGCAGGTCGCGAGACGTTCATGTCGGCAAACTGATCGCTGCAATATACGATGAAAAGTACAATCTTGCATCTCCAAGGAAATGTCTTCCGGCTGTCGCGGGATCGCCTTACTTGAGCGTGAAACATCCGGTTGGAGCGCTGCGTGTCGCGACTTCGGCGAGTTGCTGAAGAGGGGTAAAACATAAACTCCCCGCTGCCGTTTGGCAGCGGGGAGTATTGGGATCAGGTGATGTTACTTGTTAGGAAGCGAGAGCGTCGTCGGCGCGGGCGAGAAGTCCTTCGAGGCGTTTGACTGCCTCCTTTTCGCTCTCCAGTTCCTCGTAGATGTGCTTCGCTTCGTCGAGCATCTTGTCGGCGATGTTGAGGTCGAAGGCGTACTGAAAGGCGACCATTGTGGCGACTTTCGCCTGCGACGCTCCCCCGCCGAGCTTCTCCGAAAGTTTGTGCATCGATGCACTTGTGCGGCGGGCGGCGTCTTCTACGAGTTCCACCTCGCCATCGTTTGCGGTTAACTTGATTTGGTGCCCGGAAACATTGATTTGAATCATGTCATCCATGGCTCACCAACTCCATTCCCCCGAGGATGCTCTCGGTCTTTTCGATGCGCGCAATCAGCCCGGATAGACGCTCGCCGGTGGTTTTCTCACGTTCGAGAGAGGACTTTAGTTTCTGCTGGAGCTCTTCCATGTCCCGGGCCATGCGCACCTTACCCTCGCACGCCTCGTTGCGCTCCTCGACAAGGGTGAGGATGTTCGCCTTGAGTTGATCGACAGACTCGGTCGCTGCGTCGCGTTCTGCGGAAACAGCCTGAAGGCGACCTTCGAGGTCGCTTCCCCGCGTTTCCTTCTCGGCGC
>JAUIJJ010000317.1 GCA_030431385.1 bacterium
ACGGGTCTTTGTTGAGCTGCTTGAGGCCGAGGGATATGCGCTTTTTCTTCTTGTCGATCTCGAGAATTTGGGCGGTGATTTCCTCGCCTTCCTTCACGAAGTCCTTTGGCTTCTTGTTGCCGAGTTCCCACGACATGTCGCTGGCGTGGATCATCCCGGTGATGCCTTCTTCGATGTGAATGAAAGCGCCGTAGTTTTGAATGGCGACGACCTTGCCGGTGACTGCGCCGCCGGTGGGGTACTTCTCGTCGATTCCATCCCAGGGGTTGTCGGTCAGGCGCTTGCGGGAGAGAGTGATCTTGCCCGAGTCCTCGGAAACGCTGATGATGCGAACTTCGACTTCCTCGCCGGGCTTGAGAATATCCGAAGGCGACTTGCCGCGGTCCCAAGAGACCTCTTCGCGAGGCACGAATCCGTCGACGGTACCGAGGTTCAGGAACACTCCGAAATCGAGGACGCTCTTGACGGTGCCCGTGATGTTCTCGCCGACGGTGAGCTTGCCGAGGAACTCGTCACGTTCCTTCTCGCGGCGCTCGAACAGGAGCTGGCGGCGCGAGAGGACGGCGCGCATGCGGCGCTCGTCGAATTCTAAAACGTAGGCTTCGATTTCTTTGCCCACGAGACTGTTGAGGTCGGGGATGCGGAAGAGGTCGACCTGGCTGGCTGGCATGAACGCATCCACGCCGACATCGACCATGACGCCGCCCTTCACAACGCGGGTCACGGTACCGACCATCGCCGCATGAGCTTCTTTGGCTTCGCGAACTTTCTTGAGTGCGGAACGCTGGCGGGCCTGACGGTGGCTGAGCCTCGGGCCATCGCTGCTGCGACCCATTTGAATGACGGGAATCACCTGCCCGACCTCGACCGCCGGCTTGCCGCCGACCACGGTGAACTCCTCGATGGGAATGGAGGCCTCGGCCTTACCGCCAAAGTCGACGAGGACGCTGTCCTCGCGAACGGCGACGACTGGGACCTCGATGACTTCACCGCGCGGCGAGGATTGGCCGCCGGGTGAGTACTGGTCGAGGAGCGCGTCGAATTCCTTCAGCTCATCTTCGAGGGCGGGATCGTCTTCCGCGCGCGAGCCTTCGTGTTCGCCGCCACCGGTTTCACCGGCCTGCGCGTTGAGTTCTTCTGGGTTTTGGTTGGGAGAGGTTGCCGGCGAAGTTGACTCGCTGGAATTCTGGTCCCGTTCCTGTTCGGGGGTCATGCTGTTGGTACTCCGTGGTTAGGTATTTCCGTCGCGCAGTTCAAAGATTCTAGTTGGTCTCGACGTTTCAGCGGGAGGTTGTTTCTTTGGCACCGGCAATCCGTTTCATTATTTCTTCACTGAGAGCCTGGTACAACTGCTTTTTTACAGTTGGCAGATTGGGCAAATCAGTAATGCGAAACGACTCGCCGTAGTAGACGTTAATTTTGCTCGGGCGGGGAAAGATTTTTTTGCCACCCATGCACTCAAAGCTGCCCTCGACCAAGGTCGGAACAATGGCGACATCACGTGCCTGGTTCATCAACATCGCCGCGCCGGGTTTTACTTCGCCAAGCGACCCATCCAGGGTGCGCGTTCCTTCGGGAAACACAAGGACAACATGCCCTTTCTCTAGCAAGCGAGCAGTCGTTTGGATGGCTTTGCGGTCTGCCGCCCCGCGTTGAATCGGGTATGCCCCGAGGAGTGATATGAGAATCGCCAGCGGCTTGAAGTTCCACAGTTCCGACTTCGCCATAAAGTTCACGAGCCGGTTTCTAAAGAAGCTCCCTATCAGCGGTGGGTCGATGTGACTTTGGTGATTACTCACCAGCATGACGCCGCCCTCGCGCGGAATGTTTTCCACGCCATGGATCGAACAACGGTTCCAGAGGCGAAAGTAGATCCTCAGGAAGAACGAGCAGACTCGGAACAGGGCCGGAGACTGCGCTTCCTCGGGGTCGGGGATTTCGACGGCGGGTGGCGGGTCTTTGGGTTTGATGGTTGAGGGTTCGTGCAATTCGCTCATCGAGCGGCGCCGGCTTCCTGTTGGATTGCCTCGTGCTCGCGCACGATGGAGCAGATCAGGCCGGCGACGATGTCCTCGTCAAGCTCTGTCGTATCGATCAGCGTTGCGTCATCTGCGAGCTTCAGCGCTCCCCACTCGCGGTTCCGGTCGCGCTTGTCGCGTTCCATGAGTCCTTGCAGGATTTCTTCACGGCTGGCGGGGCGACCGATTGAATCGAGCTGAGCCTTGCGGCGATCGACTCTCACCTGAGGTGAAGCATCGAGATAAATTTTGAACTGAGCGTCAGGGAAAACCACCGTGCCGATGTCGCGCCCTTCGAGGACGGACTCCTGCTCGCGGCCGAGGCGCCGCTGCTCGCGGACCATGGCTTCGCGAACCTCACGGACGTCTGCGATGAGGGAAACAAACCTACTCACCGATTCGTCGCGAATCTCATTAGTGATGTCGACTCCGTCGACGATGACTTGTGCGTCGTGGGTGAGGTCGATCTTGATGCTGAGGGCGACCTCGGCGGCCACGCGATCATAGTCGCCGTCTTCCTGTCCGAGTTCCATGACGCGCCATGCGACTGCGCGATACATGGCGCCCGTGTCGATGTGGCGGTAGCGGAGCTCTTCGGCTACGCGCCGCGCGACCGTGGACTTCCCCACTGCGACCGGGCCGTCAATTGCCACTACCTTCACCATGAAAGGTCACTCCGTCAGAGGTTGTTGTGGGGTTGTATATTGATGCGCGAGCACCCGGGGAGTGACCCTTGCAGAGGACATAGCCAGCCAGCAAGGAAAAACGCCACAACCCGCGCGGCGGGAAGCATGGTTGACAGCGGCGGTGCATCCATCTCAATTCTCCCCAGCTTTTCATTCACCGGCGCAGAATGCGCCGCCCACAGAAGGATGTCCAACGATGCCACCTTTATCTTACTCCGAGCTGAAGCCGGGAAAGAAAGTCGTTCACGAGAACGAGCTCTTCGTGATCACCAACTACGAGCACGTCAAGCCGGGCAAGGGCGCCGCCTTTGTTCGCACTAAAATGCGCCGTTATAGCGACGGCCGAATTCTTGAATTTACCTTCACCGACAAGGACCGCGTCGAGGAAGCAGATTTCGAACAGAAGACCTGTCAGTTCCTCTATGAGGATCAAGACGGCATTCACTTCATGAACCTGACCACGTACGAGCAGTTCAGCGTGGAACGCGACTTCCTCGGCGTGCAGGCGAACTTCCTCAAGCCCGAGGCTGAAGTCATTTGCGCCTTCCACGAAGAGCGCTGCGTCGGGATCGACCTCCCTCCGAAGATGGTCTTCGAGGTGACGGACACGATCGACGACATCGCCCGCGGCAACACGGCGAACTCGGTGACGAAGGAAGCCACAATCGAAACCGGCTGGACGCTTCAGGTTCCCCCGTTCATCAAGACGGGCGAGATGATTCGCGTCTCCACCGTTGATGGCACGTACGTTGACCGATCCACCGGCTGAGCCCGGAAACCTATGCCATATCAGAAAGAGCCCCGCCTCACCGGCGGGGCTCTTTTGCGTTCATGGCTTCTCGTGAAAAGGAAGCTGGCTACTCGTTGGTGGTCGCCGCGCTCATGCTCTCGCGAGACTTGATGGAGACGATCTCCACCTGACGCTGACTGAGCCGAAAGTAGTCTGGCCCGAACTCGCTGATCAAGTTTTCGATGATCTGGGCGAGGGGCTTTTGCTTACTACGAACGATGAGATCAAGGAAGTCAGCCGGCTTGCTGCCGGGGCAGTTCCCGTGGTTGCAGTGATAGGTATTGTTGCGTGGATTCAGTACCAGAGTTCGAAACAGATCGTCGCCGTGGATAGGGCAGTGAGCGTGAAACACCTCGCCCGACTTGACCAGCTTGTCCGGCTGGCCCCCACAATACTTGATGAGCTGCCGAATCTCAAAGGTCGCGTTGATTTGGGCGCAGATGTCTCCGAATGCTTGTTCGTATGCCATGGAATGTCGGGTCGTTCCTTGGTTGGGTGGTCGAACATTGTTTTATCAGGTTCCACCGAACAAGACCTGCTTGCAACCCCTATGATCGACCATCGTTCTTCCTGAGTTTTCATTTTAACCTTTTACTTATCGTTGACCGTCTTTCTCTGCTGCCGTCCGGTAGACGTCAAACTCCCGAACGTCGACTGGAGAGAAGAAATATGGCGGAAACCATGCCACGGCGCAGGCTCTTTTCGAGCCTCGGTAGCGTCGCCCGATCTGCTTGCGTCCCCGAAGGCCCCGCGCCTGTCCCCACGCTCGAACAGCACGCCGCCCAGCGGCTCACCTTCGGCCCGCGCCCCGGCGATGTCGAAGCGATCGAAACCGCCGGATACGCCAACTGGCTCGATGAGCAGCTCGATCCTGATTCGATCGACGATTCTGCGCTCGCACCATACCTAGCGGCTGTGCCGAACTCGACACTGGGCGAGAATTGGGCAACGCTTTACGACCGTCGCAACGCATCGTGGCCAATTCCCGTTCAGCCTCTCTATGACGTCGAGCACGCGACGTGGCAGCGGATTCTCCACAGCGAACGCCAGCTCTATGAGCGCATCGTCAATTTCTGGCACGAGCACTTCAGCATCTTCGGCGGCCAGTACATCATCCGCTCGCTCTTTCCCAAGTGGGACGAGACGATCCGCGCCCGGTCTCCCCCCGCTACGGGCGGGATCGCGCCGGCCGCGGTGCCGGCAGACGGGCCCGGGCCAGGGCGCCGAGCCGCGCGGCGAGGTCGGCGTCGGTGAG
>JAUIJJ010000318.1 GCA_030431385.1 bacterium
CCCCGGGACGCGGTTGCGTTCCGGGGGAATATTCGTTTGTGGGTGATTGTTTACTTAAAACGAGCGGCCGACCCAGTCTTTTGCTTCGAAGATGTTCCCGGTCACGCCCTTGCTGACTTCGGAGGCAAGATAGATGAATCCGTTCATGATGTCATCTGGATGGGGGAGGGAGTTGGGATCTTCGCCAGGGAAGGCGGATGCGCGCATATCGGTGCGAGTCGGTCCGGGGTTGATGGCGTTTACGCGGACGTTGTACTTTGACACGTCCTCGGCCATGACCTCGGTGAGATTGTCGATGGCGGCCTTGGATACCGAATAGGCTCCCCATCCGCCGCGGCCTTTCTTGGCAACGCCGCTTGTGACGTTGATGATGCTTCCCATGTTGCCGGGGATCATCGAGCCGAGCACCGCGCGGGACAGGTAGTAAACCGCGTCGACGTTCGTCCTCATGACGGCATCCCATTCTGAGACGGGGTATTGGTCGAGGGGGACGCGCGCTGGGCCGAGGAGGGCTGCGTTGTTGACGAGTACGTCGACCTTACCATAGGCGCGAATTGCAGCTGTGCACAGCGATTCTGCGGCGTGGTGCCCATCGAGGTTCACCTTCGTACCGGTCGCCGTCGCGCCGAGCTCCTTGAGTTCCTTCAGGGCGTCCTTGATGCCACGCGGGGACTTCCCGGCGATGACAAGCTTGGCTCCTTCCGAAGCGAACGCTTTGGCGATCGCGAACCCGATTCCGCGGGTGCCGCCGGTGATGAGGGCGACTTTGCCCTTCAACCGACCCGCTGGTTCGACGACCTTGGAACCGTCGGCCGATGCTGCGCGTTCTTCTTTTTCTTCAGTGGCTGCTGCCATGATCCAGTCTATCCTTGGTGATTTAGCTTTTCAGTGCGGCGAGGGCCTTGTCGTAGTCCGGCTCCTCTGCCATTTCGGGGGAGATCTCAAAGTACCTGACGACTCCGTCCTTATCGATAATGATCACCGTGCGGGCGAGCAACCCGAACTCCTTCATCATCAGGCCATATTTGTTGCCGAAATCGCGGTCGTGCCAATCTGAGGCGGTCACAACGGCGGTGGCGTCGTTTGCGCCGCACCAGCGGGCCTGTGCAAACGGCAGGTCCATGCTGATTGTAAGGATCACGACGTCGTCGCCGAGGCTGGCGGCTTCTTTATTGAAGCGGGCGGTCTGGAGTGAGCAAACCGGCGTATCGAGCGAGGGGACGACGTTGATAACGACCGTCTTGCCTGCGTAGTCGCTGAGGCTGACTTTCTCGACGAGCGTCTTGTTCACTGTAAAGTCGGGGGCCTTCTGCCCAACGCTGACTTCGCCGTCGCCTGTGAGCGTCTTCGGTGTGCCTTTAAAAGTTACGAGTCCGGTACGATCTGCCATGATCAGAAAAATCCTCTTTCGTTAGTTAGTGGGGCTTAGTTGAGCGCAGGGGCGCGGTCGGGCAAGGCAAAACGCCCGCTGCGGCAATTCCATTGCTCTACCAGCCAAGACTTGGAGGAGCGGTTATCGCGCCAAAAAGTCGCTGGGCTACTTCGGTAGGATAGAAAAACGGCGATTGGCTTCCTCGATGATTGCTTCGCGATCTTCCGGGTGCGCAGCGGCCATCGCCTGCCACCATGAATAGTAGCGCTCTCCGCCTGAGTCCTTTGCCCGGTCAAGCATCGCGGCGGGGTCGAGCCTGGTGTGAGGGTTTAGCGTCGCCGTTCGGGCGGCGATGATAAGGGCGCGCGTCGATGGGAACCCTTGGACCTGAAGGTCCACAGCAACCGCCCAGAACTCGGCTTCAGCGGCTTGGACAGTTTCGATCCATGCGCCCCTTTCTTCGATTGTTTCCGGAAGGCTCGTTACCGGCGCATAAGCGGGATCAAAACGCCGGGTGGGTAGCTCATACTTTTCTGCAATGCCCGGCCGGGCGAAGAGCCTGCCGGATTCGTCCCACGCGAGCAGCTCCCATCCGATGGTGATAAGGGTCTTTCCGAGTTCGCGGCTGGATGGGAACGGCTCGAAGTAGAATGCGACGGGCGGATTTGCGGGACGGGACTCCCAATACCCAGGAGTCAGCATCTGCGCGTACTGATCGATGTAGGCATCGTTGCCTCGGTAGGCCTCCTGACGCCCATCCATGACGATGCCCTGACGAACTGCGCTGGGCTGGGAAAGCAGGGCACTGGAGCGGGCGAACTCCGAAAGAATCGGGTCCTCCGATTCGGTGATTCTACCAAGAATGTTGCCCACCCCCCGCATGTCCAACGTCGGGTCGAGTGATAGGCCGAGGGTTCGGCCGGGTAGGAGGAATGTGGTCGCGAGACCAGCTATGAGAAAGATGGTCGCGATGGCCAAAGCCCTGAGAGCTCGAAGGTCAGGGAGTTTGCTTTCAAGTAACTTCGCCAGAATTTCGGAGCACCAAGGGATGCCCACCAAAAGAGCAGGCAAGGCAGCCCGGGGGATCTTGAGACACAGAAGGGCCAGCACTCCGATCAGCACGGCCTCGCCCCAGCGACGCTGCTTGAGGAGACTACAGCTCACGCAGAGCTGGATGAGAAGAAGCGGGATCGCCAGCGGCATGAGCTTCCAGAGTTGGTGCGAGTACTCGTTGATGGCGAATCGCTCGGCGGCTCCGCCTCCGATGAAACTTAGAGGTTCCAGAATCGGCTTCAGCCCCCCCGGGTGGAGGGCCAGAAATGAATGCAGCGGAAGCGCCACCGAGAGGGAGAGTATGGCTGCGCGGCGGGGTAGCGTCATTGGGAACAACACGAGCAGGCACCCGAGCGCGAAGATTCCGAGGTACCACTCCGCGTGCATCCACGACCAGATGATCGAACCAAGGACGATCAGGACAGCCGACAGGTTTGGGGACTTTGCGACTGGAGGATCGGTGTCATCATTTCCTGAAAATCCCCAGATGAGCACTGCGAGAAAGGCGGCAGAAAACATCCCCGGGCGCTCGACGAATCGTGCGGCGACGGCGCATGCCGTCACCGCGGCGACTGTCGTCGCGATGAGCGGTGGTGCCCCTCGGCGGATCGCTGCGAGAGCCGCGAGCAGAAACGCGCTCGTGTAGCATGTTGCCTTCACGAGGATGAAACCGGCAGGGCCCGTCACCTTCCACGAGAGCGCAAGGATGAGCGAGCTAAGCAGGTGAAGGGAGGAGAAGGGCTGCTCGCCGAGCAGCGGCACGAAGAACTCGGTCTGAGGAATTCCGGCAGCCATCGTCTGGTTTCCGATAGCTAGATAAAAGCCAAAGTCCGGGTCATAGATTCGCACCACAGTCAGCGCGAGGAGGCATCCGACGAGCCCGAGGAGAAGGATTGCTTGTGGCCGATTGCTCATGTGTGCAGAGTGCCCGCATCGGATGGGGGAAGCAAGCGCCTCGCGGCATGACACCTCGCGAAAAGTGACCCATCCTTACGAGCCGAATGGCCCCATATCGAAGGAGATACCGAATGAAACTGAAAGATCTGATACGCTCCGCTGTCATCTCTATGACAGTCGCGACTCTCGTCTTTGCGTCCAGCGGATGCTCGACTATTTACTATAACATTCAGGAAAAGCTCGGGAATGAGAAGAGGGAGATTCTCGTCTCCCGTGTCGACAAAGCGCAGAACGAGCAGGAGGAAGCCAAGGAAGAATTCCAGTCGGCGTTCGAAGAGTTCAGCGCGCTCGTAAGTTTCGATGGCGGGAAACTGGAGAAAAACTACAAGAGGCTGAACGGCGCCTACGAGCGTTCGAAGAGCAAGGCCGACGCCGTGTCGGAGCGGATCGACTCGATTGAGGACGTCGCCGGTGCGCTCTTCCGCGAGTGGGAAAATGAACTGAACGAGTATTCAAACGCTGATCTACGCAGAGCCAGCGAGCGCCAGCTGGTAGCGACTCGACAGCGCTATCAAACCCTCATCAGTGCTATGACGCGGGCCGAGGCCAAGATGGCTCCGGTACTCGCGGCATTTCACGATCAGGTATTGTTCCTGAAGCACAACTTGAACGCACAGGCGATTGCCTCGCTGCAAACCGAGGTCGATGTGCTCGAAAGTACGGTCGCCGATCTGATCGCGGAAATGAACGACTCCATCGAGGAGGCGAACCGCTTCATCAGCCAGATGGAGGGGGTATAGCGACTGAATCGAGCTTCGGCACCACACCTGACAGGCGCATGGAAAGCCGCGTTGTAATCTCTGCGCCAAGTGCGATTCCGATCTGATCCTCCTCATCGAGGGCGAGGTCGGCACCTGCGGCTTGCATCTCTCCGGCATAGCGGGCCAGGCGCGCTCGTGCGAAAACCGGAATGGTCTTCGTAAAGTCGCGCACCTGACGAATGATCTGCGTAACGGCTCGGTGGTCGGGAATCGTGATCACTACGGCAATGGCTGAGTGGATCGCCACGTGTTCGAGGACTTCTGCCTGCGTCGCGTCGCCCATTGTCGCGTGGAGACGATCTTTCCTGGCTTCTTTGACTGTTACCGGATTCAATTCGATTACCGCAACTAGCTCGCCCTGTTGACGAAGCGCGTCGACAACGCGGCGGCCTGCGGGCCCATAACCAATCACGATGACGTGGTTCCTCAAATCGTGCGAATCACCACTATCCGCGCCCATATCATCACGTGGAATCGGTTGCTTTCTTAGGAAAAGCTTCTCGAATTTCTGTACAAACGTAGGCGCTCCGGCGATCAGGAACGGCGTCAAGAATAGCGATATGAGCGTCGCCGTGGCGAGAACTTGGAAGATGTGGTCGG
>JAUIJJ010000005.1 GCA_030431385.1 bacterium
CGGTGACGATCTCGGGCTTGGCGAGCAGTGCGATGCCGACCACCGCGCCAACGGCGATAATCAGCGAGCCGACAATAATCTCCGTCGTATTGCTGGCGGCCAGCATGGCAGGAAAAATGTTCAGCAACTCCACGGTGTCCTACTCCTCGATGCCTCGCTAGAGGCGATAAGTCAGGGCGACATGCCCGCCACATCTCTCAGCATGACGACAAAATACCCCGGAAATGTAAAGCGACATTGCTCGAATCGGCAACCAGACTAGGTTCGAGGCTCGTCGAGGCGGATGGCAACGAAAAACGCGGAGTCCGCCGGGTTCGGCGCTCATCAGGAACACTCAAAAACGCCGCCCCGGAAGGGATTTCCTTCCGGGGCGGCGGCAGTTGTATCAGTCGATTCGGACTACTTTGCGTTGGGTGGCCCGGGCTGCCTGCGCACGAGGAGCGTCATCGATCGCGGCGAGACATCCAGCTTCTCTACCTCCGTCGAAATCACGCTCAGTCCCGCGCTCATTCCCTCAATGTATACGTCCCAATCTCCCTTCGGAAGCGCGAAGTTGTGCGCCTTCCTGTCGCCATTGATGATCACTAGCGTCGTGTCCCACGACTCACCCTCAAGCTCCGTACCGTCCAAGCTAAAGACGATGGTCTTGTCGCCGATGGTACGGTCTTCATGGAACACCACGCGGCGGTCGACCTCTTCACGAGACGAGAGCCGGAAGACCGGATGAGCGCGGCGGACTGCAATCGCGCCCTGCACGTACTCGTTCAGTTCCGGGAACTGCTGGAGACGTTCCCATTTCAGCATGTTGACCGAGTCGGGCTTGTTGTAGCTGTTGTGCTCGCCGTATTTCGTGCGCCCGAACTCGTGGCCCGCGTTGAGGAACATCGCCCCCTGGCTAACCGCGAGGATACCCGCAGTGAGGGCGTTCATCTCGACCTTTTCCTTGTCCGAGTACTCGCCATTCACCCGCGTGGACTTGTCCCAAAGCGTCAGGTTATCGTGGCACGTTCCGTACTGAATCGCGTCCGCCGGCTGCGAGGCCCAGTCGTGAATCGCACCGTGGATACCGGCCTTCACGCCGCCGGTGTTTGACCCGTCTTGGACGAATCCGCCGTCCTCGCCCTCGGGCGAGCCTTTCAGCGCATTGCGGAAGTTATCGTTGAACGCGCCCACGTTCGAGCCCGCCGAGACGTCCTTGTAGGTGATCTGCTTAATGCCCGTACCGTCAGGCCCCGTCGCCGCCCATGGCTCGCCGAACAGCAGGATCGTCGGGTCGATTTTGTCGAGCTCGCGGCGAATCTCCTTCATCGTCTCGAGATCGACCAGACCCATGAGATCAAACCGGAACCCATCAACGCCGTATTCCTTCACCCAGAAGACGCACGAATCGACGATAAACTTACGAGCCATTGGGGCCTCGCTACGGAACTCGTTCCCCGTGCCCGAGCCGTTCCAGAACGATCCATCATCCCGCGTGCGGTGGTAGTATCCCGGCACGACGCTTTCGAACGTCGCGTTGGGAGCCGTGTGGTTATAGACCACGTCCATGATGACCCGAATCCCCGCGTCGTGCATTGCCTGAACGAGCTGCTTGAACTCAGTAATGCGCGAGCTGTCACGCACGTCCGACGCGTACCAGCCGTCGGGCGAGTTGAACTGCGATGTCATGTAGCCCCAGTTGTACTCGTTGTCGAATTCGCGGTTGTCGAAGTCTTGGATTGGCAGGATCTGGATGTGGGTAATGCCGAGCGCTTTTAGGTGGTCGACTCCGGTCTTGATGTCCGTTCCCGGAACCGTCGTGCCTCCGATGGTGAAGGCCGTGTACTTGCCCTTGTGCTCGTCCGGGAAGCCGCTATTGGGCGAAATCGAGTAGTCGCGAGTGTGAATCTCCCAGATCACCGCGTCCGTCGCGCGTTCGATGTTTGCCGGCCGCGATGTCGGGTCGAAGCCTTCGGGGTCCGTCTTGTCGAGGTCGACGATCTTGCCGCGACCATCGTGGCCAGTCGTACAAATCGCGTAAGGATCATAGACCTCTCGACGGGTCAGCGGGCCGTCGGCGTCCACCCAGAGCATGTAGTGCTGGCCTTCCAGATCGCCGGAGACTGTGGCCTCCCACACGCCGTTGTCCTTACCCTTGAGGCTGACCTCCCGGCGCCCTTCCGGACCCGTCGGGTTGTCGTAGAGCACAACCTTTACTCCGTCCGCAGTAGGGGAGAATACACGGAACGTTGTCCCCGAGGCAGCGTAATGGGCACCCATCGGCTCGTCGGAATAGAAGCGGCTCTTGTCGAACAGCAGCTCGCGCAGCGTCGCCGTGCCTGCCCGGTATCCATCGACCAAGACCGCGATGTCGTGTTTGTAGTTGAGATGTTCCTCTAGCTTCACTTCGAGCAGCCGCGTCTTGCCGCCGCGGGCATCGTAGGCGCGGACCGACTTCACCGCGTAAAGGTCGCCCATAGCGCTGCGGACCTGAAAATTCTCCGGCAAAAGGCGACTCAATTCGATGCCGTGGCTCAGGCGCACGGTGATCTTGTCCAGCCCGTCGATAAAGGCGAACTGCACCTTGGGCGCGATGTCTGGGCGCTCAGCGTGGATGTCCGCATCATTGCCGACCAGCCAGATTTCCTCGCCCATGTCGACGTTCCAGAACCGGTCGCCGCCATCTTTGTGATCCCATGAACCCTTCAGCCGCACGATGAAGCCGATATCACCGGGTTCATTCTCAGGGCCGTACAGCGCGGGATCGACGGTAAAGTAGATTCCGTAATCGTCCTCACCAGAGGGCATCACTTCGGCCTCCTCGGGCTGTCGTCCGTGATCCGCATCCCACGTCCACAGCCCGGCCCCCTCGTAGTCGCCATCGTACCGGTGATAGTGAACCGTGATTAGCGCTGGCTCGCCCTTTCTCGAATCGAGAGGTGGCGAGACGTTCGACCCGGGTTTCATTTCTTCGGAGGTGGCAACTGATGTCACTGCTTCATCCTTCGTGGCGAGTTCCGTCTCGTCCGCAAACAAACGAGGAGTCGTAAAGAGTATGGTAGCACCTAGTGTGAGAAACGCTGCCAGTCCAAACCGACCGACACGCGCTCGGAACGATGTTGATTTCGTCATAAATCGGAGTCACCTCTTTGCGATTTGCATTCAAGTGCGACACAAAGCAGAAACGGCAAACCGTGCAACAGAAAGGTTGTGCAATCGCTCCACAATTGCTCGCTAGAATCGCAGGATTCCCGCCAATAGAGGCGATGCAAGTCTGCTAAATCGGTTTCACCGCTTTGCCAAGGCACGACCGAGCGGCAGGGAAGAAGACACACTGTTCCCTCGGCGCGATTCGGCGACTTTTCCGCCGAACATCCGCCACGCCCGCCACAAGAAACAAGACCTCGACTCATGTTTTCGATTGGAATCCGCCGTCGCGTGAGGCCCGCTCAACGTGCGCTGGCACCCGACTCGTCTCAATTCGACGGCACCAGCGAGCGGAGGGGGCTTGACCTCTCACACCTACCAATTAGCATTTCTGCCGGGTTTCATCGTTGCCCCGCGAAAGTGACATCATTCTCCTGTTCTCTTGGGGGCAGAAGGACATGTGGACAGAGTTGCCGCGTAGCCTGACATTTCCTGACACGGAAGTCATGAAGCTGAAGGAGTATATCGAGGACCAGAAGGCTCCTTTCTCGCGCCGGGTTTACCGCCGCGGGTACGGTGCCTTTGAGCCTTTGGACATGCCCTGGGCCGAGCTTCGCAGCAAAACCATTGAGCTACCCGGCGTCAAAGTCGCCAAGCTTTCAAGCGTCCGCATGGTTCTCCGCGTCGATCACGAAAAAGAGGACGGCGCCGAACAGCGCATCTACGTGAAGCGCAGCCTCGTCCCAACTCTCCGCAAACGACTCGGCGAGGTCTTCCGTTCCTCAAAAGAGTGGCGCGAGTTCAACCTCGCCATCCAATTCCGCCGCCACGGAATCCACGTCCCCATTCCCGTTTACTACTCAGAGCTGAACAATAACGGCACGCCCGTCCGCTTTTTTGCTACCAAGGCCCTCGAACCCCGATGGAGAGCTTCGAAGAAGCACTTCCGCGATCCGGGCAGCTTCGACGAAAAGTGGCGAGTCGTCGCCAGCTTCACGCGGATGCTTCACTCATCGGATATCCTCCACGGCGACTTCCGCTCCGATCACATCTACTTAGATGTCGACCACCTCTCCGTGGACGACCCGCTTTCGTGCTGCGCCCTGATCGATCTCGATGGATCGCGCATTGGGAAAAAGGTCACCCGAAAAGAACGCGTGAGGTCGCTGCGCCAGCTTGCTCAATCGCTCATCAGCTGCGGCATCACGCCCGACGAGATTCGCAAGTTTCTCACGATCTACGACCCCGATAACCTCTTCGCCATCACCGCCGAAGAAGTCTACGACATCGCCCGCGACCGCCACCAAGAACGCATGGCCATCAGAGCCATGGAAGGCGATTAGGCTTTTTGCCTTCCTGTCCCCCCGCCACCCGACCCAGTTGAATCACAATAACAAAAGCCCCCGCGTCTCGCAGGGGCCTTCGTGGTTTTGAGTCTGAAGCGGCAGCTTACTTTTCGATGCCCGCCCCGATGAGGTTACCGTATTCTGTCCAGCTGCCGTCGTAGTTGCGAACGTCTTTCACGCCGAGGAGGTACTTGAGCACAAACCAAGTGTGGCTTGAGCGTTCCCCGATGCGGCAGTAGGCGATGGTCGGCTTGGCGAAATCGACGCCCTTGCTGCCGTAGAGTTCCTTCAGATCGCCGAGGCTCTTGAACGTGCCGTCGCCCTGCACCGTTGTGCTCCATGGGATGTTGGCGGCGCCGGGGATGTGGCCGCCGCGCTGGGCGGTTTCCGACATGCCGGGAGGCGCGATGACTTTGCCCGTGTATTCGTCGGGGCTCCGCACGTCGACGAGGTTATGCCCGCCCTGCTGCGCTTCGAAGACCTTCGGAAGTAGCGCGCGCAGGTCGTTGTTCACTTCGCTGACCGTATAGTTGGACGCGGCGTAGCTCGGCCGCTCGGCAACCAGTTCCTTGTCGTCCTCGTTCAGCCACTTGTTCCGGCCGCCGTTCATCAGGCGCACATCCTTGTGCCCGTAAAGTTTGAACAGCCAGAAACCGTAGGCCGCGAACCAGTTGTTGTTATCGCCGTAAAGGATCACCGTGTCGTCATTGCTGATGCCGACATCGCGCATCATCTGCTCGAACTCTTCCTTCGAGGCAATGTCGCGGCGAACCTGGTTCTGCAACTGGGTCTCCCAGTTGAGACCAATCGCTCCAGGCACGTGGCCCACGTCGTACTGCTGTGTGTCGACATCAATCTCGACGATCTTGATGCCATCCTTGCCAAGGTTCTCTTTGACCCAGTCGGTGGAAACCAGCACCTCCGGGTGCGCATACTCACTCATTGGACCTGCTCCTTCGTTGAATTATTTTGCATTCGGAGGCGTTGTGCCTTCCGACAATTCGGGGATGTGTTTGACCATGTTGCTCACGTACTTAAAGATGCTGTCGCAGAAGATCATGACACCGAAGCCGTTCTTGTCCCGCGACGCGATCTGACATGCGCCCTCGAAAATGAGTCCGCTACTCGGCCCTGCAAACAGACCCTCATTCTGACAAAGCTCCAGCGCCCGCGTGTAGGCCAACTCGAAATCGATCTCCAGAATCTCATCAATCAGGTCAGGATTGAAGAGCTTGGAGACATCCAGTTGGCTCACATTGCGCAGCCCCGGCACGTCGTGCCCCTCACTCGGCTGCACGGCGTACACCTTGATGTCCGGGTTCTGTTCCTTCAGATAGGTCGCGCAGCCCGTCACCGTGCCGCAAGTGCCGAGTGACGTGAAAAGGTGCGTGATCTTCCCCTCAGTCTGTCGCCTAATCTCCGGCCCAGTCGTGCGAATATGCGCGTTCACGTTGTGCTCGTTCTCGTACTGGTTCGGCATCACGTAGCGACTCTTTTGCGACTTCGCGTAGGTTTTCGCGAGGTTGATCGACCCATCGCCCATACCCGGCGACGGACAGAGGTCGTCGGTAACCACGTCCAGATCCGCCCCGGCCATCTTGAGCATGACCTTCTTTTCCATGGGGACCTTGTTGGGAACAATGGTGCGCGTCTTGTAGCCGCGGGCGCTCGCCATTCCGGCGAGGCTGATGCCCGTGTTGCCGCTGGTCGGCTCGACAATTCCGCGCTCGGCGCTCAACTCGCCTCGGGCTTCCAGATCCGAAAGGAGCGACCACGCCGCGCGATCCTTCACGGAACCGAACGGGTTTTGCCATTCCAGCTTTGCATACATCCGGAAGTCCGGTTCGGGGTTTAGCCGATTGATGCGCACGATCGGCGAAGGGTTCTCCTCCGTCGGGAGCATCTCGAAGACGCTTTCGTACACTCTGGTTTGATGGTTCATAGGCGTAAACTCAACTGCGGGATTTGCTCACTTCGCCTCACCGATTGCAATCCCGGGGCCATTTTGCAAACGATTGCTCCAGCGAGTGGATTGTTTATCCGCCTTCACGGTCTAAGGAACCAATCATTTTCTTGTTTGCCGCTTTTCCCTTGCTTGAGGCAGGAATGTGGCAATCCTCCCGCCCCCGCTAATCACGCGCATCTTCGCGCCCCAAGGAAACCCAGCCGTGTCAGAAAACAAATCCCGGTTCGTCGACTATGTTAAAATTCACGTCAAGGCTGGCGACGGTGGTGACGGTGCCGTCGCGTTTTTGCGCGAAAAATTTGTTCCCTTCGGTGGCCCCGCTGGTGGTGATGGAGGGCGCGGCGGCAGCGTGATCCTTCGGGCCGAAGAGGAATTGATGACGCTCCTCGACCTCAAGATGCGCACGAACTGGGTCGCCGAACGTGGCCAAAACGGCGGGAAAAAGAACATGAGCGGCCGCTCCGGAAAAGACGTCACGCTCAAGGTACCACTCGGAACGCAGGTGCTCGACGCGGACACCGGCGAAGAAATCGGCGACCTTACCACCCCCGGCCAACTGCTTGTCGTGGCTGCCGGTGGCGGCGGAGGTAAAGGCAATCAGCACTTCGCCACACCAACCAACCGCGCCCCGCGCAAAGCCTATCCGGGCACCGAGGGCGAGGAACGCAACATCATCCTGGAGTTGAAAGTCATTGCCGAAGCCGGTCTCGTCGGGCTTCCCAACGCCGGAAAGTCCACGCTCCTCGCCGCGATCACGAGCGCGAATCCAAAGATCGGCGCGTACCCCTTCACGACACTTTCACCGAATCTCGGCGTGTTCATGAATCAGGAGTTCGAGCGCCGCATTACCGTCGCCGACATTCCCGGCCTCATCGAGGGCGCACACTCCGGCCATGGCTTGGGCGATCGTTTCCTCCGCCACATCGAACGCACTAAAGTCTTGCTTCACCTCATTGGACCCGAGAGCGGTGAAACCCCGGAAGGCGAGATCACCCTCGCCAACGCCGACGCGGAATCGTTGCTCTATGCCTACGAACTGGTGACCCGCGAACTCGAACAATACTCGGCAAGCCTCCTCGACAAACCCAAGCTCGTCTGCCTCACCAAGATCGATCTGATCTCTGATGAACAACAGCAGGAGATCATCGACGCCTTCGCCGAGAAGGGCATCGATCTCTTTCTGCTTTCTGCCGAAGACGGTCGAGGTCTCGCCGAGCTAAAGCTCAAAATCGAGGAACTCGTCGTCCAGCAGGAGGTCGACGAAAACACCGACGAAGTTGAAGAGTTCGGCCCTCTGGAAGAATAAAACGCAGGGCGACCTAGCCCGTTGTCCTGATGCCACTGGCGATGGCGTTGACCGTCAGCAGAACGGCGGGCAGCAGCCTGTCCGCATCGTCCTGTCGTTCCGCGTCTCGGTGGCCTCGCCATTCTCTCAGCAAGTCGATCTGCATGCTATGTAGTCTTCGCAGACCCGCGTCGCGGATTTTGATCGTTTGCAGCATACGCGGCCGACGCTCATTGCGCGGCTTTCCGAATAGCTCTTCGATGAGGCTGCCCGTGAGCTGATGCTCGTCGCGGATGATTCCGTAGTAGGTGTCGCGGATCGCTTCGTCTTCAACCAGCGCGGCATAGTCCGCCATCAAATCCAGCGCGGCCGATGCGAGGCTGGTTTCGGCATTGTACAGCGCATTGCGCAAGAACGGGTCGTGGACACCGAACTCCTTGAGCGCGTCCCACGCCTCCGGGCTTTCTGCTCGGAGCGCCTTCAGTCCGCTGCCGATGCCATACCAACCCGGCAGGTAGTGGCGCGCTTGGTTCCACGAAAACACCCACGGAATCGCCCGAAGGTCATTGAGAGTTCGTCTGCCAGAGCGACGTGACGGACGCGATCCGAGCACAGTTAGCTCGATCGCGTCGATAGGCGTCGCCCCCGACCAGTATTCAAGGAAGCCGTCTGCGCGGACGAGGTCTTGATAGGCGTCGCGGCTCAATTCCGAAAGCCGTTCCATCGCCGCCACGAGCCCCGCGTTTTCGTCGCCGCGTCGACTGTGCTTGAGCGTCATCGTCGTCACACCGGCGAGCAATAGCTCCAAGTTATACGTTGCCGTTCCCTGGTTTGCGTACTTCTGCGCGATAGTCTCGCCCTGCTCGGTCACGCGATAGACGCCATCAAGCGATGGGACCGGCAGCGCTTCAAGAAACCGGTGCGTCGGACCCGAGCCACGGCTCGGCGTACCGCCGCGGCCATGGAAGAACATCACGCGCACGCCGTTGCGATGGCCGACTTCCGCGATCGCGCGTTGGGCGCGGTTCAGGTGCCATTGGCTCGCGAAGATACCGCCGTCCTTGTTGCTGTCGCTGTAGCCCACCATCACCTGCTGGACGGGTTTTTCCGAATCCTGTAAAGCAAGACTCGCCCGCGTGAGCGGATGGTTCAGGAACTCGTCGAGGATCACCGGCGCGCGCGCCAAGTCATCGATTGTCTCGAAAAGCGGTACGACGGGAATGAGGCAAGCCAGCTCCTCGCCTTGCTTGCGCACAAGCCCCGCCTCGCGGGCGAGAATGTACACCGCCAGCAAGTCGGAGAGGTTCCGTGTCATGCTCACGATTATCGAGCCCAAGCCCTCGATGCCAAACTTGTCGTAGTGTTCCGACAGCACCTCAAGTGCGCCGACAGCGTCTTCGGCATGGGAACCGAGAGGCCACTTGCGCGGGCTGAGTGGTCGCGGCGATTTGAGCTCTTTGTTGAGAAACTCCAGCCGTTTCGACTCATCCCAACCCGCGAAATCCGTGTCTTCCAGCCCACCCGCAAAGAGCAGCTCGCCGATTGCCGTATCGTGGAAACCGCTGTTCTGGCGAATGTCCAACCTAGCGAGTTGCATTCCGAAGACGTGCAGGATCCGCTCGACCGGCATTACTTCCGTTCCGGCGACGCGATGTGCTCCGACGTCGTTGAGTGACTCGCGGAGCAGCGCGAGGTCGGCAGCGAGTTCCGAGCTGTGCCGATAGCCCTTTGGGTTTCCTTCCTGCGCCGCGCGCAGCTTCGACGTCACGAGCATCACGAACTGGCGGAAGGGTTCTTGGCTGCTGCCTCTGGGAAGCCGGTCGAGACTCGCACCGAAGTCTTTCGAGAGTTCCCCGATGGCATCGTAAAAGCTCTCACTCGGCCGCTGGTACACCTCCGACATGCTCAAGCGGTCGATGAGCTGATCGAGCCGCTCTTCGAGCACACTGAGGGCAGACTCGCGGAGTTTCTCCAGAGTGCGTTTGGTAACGTCACGCGTTACGAACGGGTGCCCGTCGCGGTCGCCGCCGACCCAGTTGCCAAAGATCAGCTTCGGCAATCTATCGGGGGTTGAAATCAGTTCGGGATCGAAGTCGCTGTCGATCCACGCTTGCCGAAGTCGCAGGTCGAGATAGCTGATTACGTGCGGGAAGACTTCGCCGAGGTAGTGAAGGACGTTGTCGAGCTCCGACTCGACTTCCTGCTTCTCCAAAACGATTTCGCCGGTGCGCCAGAGACGTTCGAGCGTGGAGCGGATCTGCCGGCGAATTTCACCGCGCTCGGCCGGGGTCCACATTTGGTTTTCCAACTCGACCAGATTGACGTAAAGCGCGCGGTGAATGTGAAGGACTGTTGGTCGTTTCGCCTCCGTCGGGTGAGCCGTGAGAACCGGTTCGACATGAATCTGCGGAAGCTTGGCCGCGATATCTTCAGCGGAGAAGCCAAGCTCGCGTAGCTCGTCGAGGCTTTGTCGCCACAGGCCCGGCTCAATCGTTCCGCCGCCTTTTGACTCCCTTGCTCGACGCGCTTGGATCGTGGCGTTCTCTTCGACAAGGTTCAGCAGCTGGAAAGCGATGCTGAGCGAGTGGATCTCGCGAATCCGATGGGGTGAGTCGGGGTCCGGGGCGGGTTCGGACGCGCCTGCAAACCATGGTAAGCTGTCCGCCACTGCCTCTTCGCCGGACTCGCGGAGCACTTCCCGGAACGCTGCCAGCAGCCCGGTGAAGTCCTCTTCTATCTTCTCGAAAATGTCGCGCAATGGGGTCATGATTCAGTTCCTCACACCCGACTTCTCACGCGGTGGAGCGAACGTCTCAAGGGTTGTTCCCTGCGGATCGCTCCAAACCTGACTACGCCGGAAGAAATAGCACAGCAGAGTCGAGGTCCGCTGTCAGCGGCGAGAGTGCGTCCATGATCTCGATGATCTCGTTCTCCAGCAACTCGTGGTCGGGGTGGACGCGAGTGAGCACTTCGCAGAGCAGGTCCTCGAATTCTGAGCGATGGGTCGCGAGCAATGCGTCGGCTCGGCGCTCCGCTTCCTCGAGGGACAGGTTCGCAGCGCTCGTGATCTCGTCGGCATAGTCCACGGGGAGCAGCTCCAGAATCTCCTCGCCCTCGTGGAGCGATTTGTCCCCCTCCCGCCAATCATCGTACACGAGACCCGCTTCATCATCTTTGGTGACGAGTTTGCCCGACTCCAATTCGATGGCGATGCGATCCATTCGCGAGTGAAAGAGCGCCGCGCTTTTGGAAAGAAGGGGTGGTTGCAAATCGACCGGCATTGACCGCACGGCCTGAAAGAATTCCTGCGGAATCTGATAGCGATAGGAAAAGACCGCGCACGGCGTTTCGACCCCATCGCGCTGCACGAATGCCGCGCGGTCGGGGCTTTCCGTCATCGCCTGAAGCACCATCGTGCGAATGAACGGGTGGCCTGTCGAAAAGAAATCCAACCGCTCGTGGCGCACAGCCTGCCGACGATCGTAGTAGCCCAACATCTCCGCCCGAATTCCCGGCACGCCGTGGAGCGAATGGAACTCGCCAACGGTCACGTGCACGCGCCCGCCGCCTTGATCGTCGACCATTGACTCAAAGTGCCGCGCGTAACGGATCGAGGCTTCCTTGAGGGTCTCCAACTCGGCATCGTCGCGGAGCGTCTCCGCAATCTTGTGGGCTTCCTCAACGCCGACGGCGCTTCGAATCAGCAGCTCGCGGTTTTCACGTTCGCGCGCGTCTTCGAGCTCCTCGGCGGTCGGCTCGATCAGGTCGAGAATCCCCGCCGAATCCTTCTCGATACAGGTCGCCATCATGTCGTGCATGACGCGCTCCATCTCGCTTTCTACCGGCGCGATGGAATCGTTGAAAACACCGACACCATCGCAGAGGAAGTCGAAGATCACTTCGTCGAGACAGCCCTTGGCCACGAGCACCTGCGAGTCGACGTCCATCTCTTCCTCGCGGCCCACGCGGTCGCAGCGGCCGATGCGCTGCTCGACCATCCACGCGGCTGCCGGCAGATCGAAGTGAACGACGTGAGTGGCGAATTGAAAGTTGCGTCCCTCGCCGCCCAACTCGTCGCTGACGAGGATACAGCCGCCGGTTTCTTCCTGAAACTCAAAGGCGGCTTTCTCGCGCTCAATGCGATCTATCTGGCCGCTCATTTCGTACACTTCCGAAACCCCGGTGAGCACCTTTTTAAGGAGCAGGTAGAGCGCGTGGACGTTGGTTTCAAAGCTCGTAAAAATCAGCGGATGGGCGTTCGGGTCTTCCTTGAAGGTCTCGTGCAGGAACTCCAGCAGTCGCTTGTAACGCGGCGCTTCTGCCAGCGCGCGGCCCATCACATCAACCGACCGAGTCGCCTTCGCCCACGCGAGGGTAGCTTCCTTAAAGCGTTCGAGGAACTCCTCTTCGCCTTTCACCAAATCCATCTCGTGCTTGCCGCGGAGAATCAGCCGCACCGGGTCGGCGGTGACGCCGGCGTGCGGCTCCATCTCCCCGCTGCGTAGCTCGATCCAATCGAGCACCGCATGGGGCGAGCTGTGCACCGCCTGAATCAGCGCACCGGCGTAGCGGTGTGCCGTTGGGTCCTTGGAGAGCTCGGCGTCGCGGATCAGGTCCAGCCACTCGCGTAGCAACCCCATGACATCGGTTTCCTCGGACGTGGCCTTGTAGTCCAGCCCGTCCACGATACGGAACGGCAGCGGGTTGTCGAGCGCGAGGAACTTCCTTCGGTACCGGAGGATTCGCGAACCCGGATAGTACCTGTCGACTATCAGAGCTGCCGCCCGATGGAGAGAATGACGCCCGACCGTGTCGTCGCCGGCGGACTCGAGGTAGTCCTCGATTTCCTCGTCATCGAGGCCTGTCTCCGCCCACGCGTCCACGATGGTCTCATGGTCCGGTTCCGCCGCGCGGATCGCGAGAAGCAGGTTCTCGATCTTTCCCTGACGGCTTTGCAGGTCGCGAATCTCCTCGGAGTTTTCGAAGTGATCAAACGTCTCCGGGTCCAGAATCTTCAGCAGGTTGAGGATGTTGTCCGCATTGTCCGAAACTGGTGTCGCGGTGAGGAGTAGCACGACGTGGGCGGTTTTGCTCATGCGCCGGAAGGCGTCGTAAAGTCGGGGGTCCTGGAGGACGCGGTGCGCCTCGTCGACGATCAGAATCTCCGGCTGGTTTTTGATGCAAAACGTGCGTGCGCGGAAGTGGGGGAGAATAACGCCCGGGTGTTCCTCCGGGTCGTACTCCTTCATGTCCAAGCTGTAGATTTGCTTCCCAAACTTGCCGTACATCTCAAAGGCCCATTGGGCCGTGAGCGACTCGGGGACAAAAATCGCCGTCTGCCAGGATGGAAAGTACTTGCGAATTGTCGTAGCGATCAACCCCGCCTCGACGGTCTTGCCAAGGCCCACTTCGTCGGCGAGGAGGAACCGTACGCGCCCGAATTGGGCGGCATAGCGGGCCGCGTT
The DNA here is from genome assembly GCA_030431385.1 of bacterium. GTDB lineage: Bacteria > Sumerlaeota > Sumerlaeia > SLMS01 > SLMS01 > JAUIJJ01. The sequence goes on from JAUIJJ010000005.1 coordinate 13,189, forward strand.
TATCTGGTGGGGGATCGGGAGCATCCGCGCCCCGTTGTAGCCCACGACGCCCAGGCTGCGCGCCGTCGCACTGAAGAACGCCTCCAGCAGCCGCGTGCGCGCATTCGCCAGCTTCCACGGCGTTCCATCGAGCTGCGCCAGCATGTCCGCCGGGTTCGGGGCCATGGACCCTTCGAGCACCATGAGTTCGTACTCCGGGACAGTCCGCGTCTCCCCATCGACCTCAATCTCGTACTCGTAGTAATCGTCGTCTCGCGGGTTCACGATGCGGATGACTTCCGCCGGTTCCGATTCGTGGGTCACTTCGTCCGTCGTGCGAACACGGTAGCGCCGCAATTCGCGCAGTGGGGTCTGCATTTCCACCGCCCCCAAGGACATCCCGTTGAGGTCGGCGATACCGCCGGCAAGATCTCGAATACGGTAGAGCTGGGGCGTAATCAGCCCCTTGGGGAAGACGATCATTCCGATCTGCAGCAAAGTTATGGGCGCTCCTCATACAAGTTGCCCGGGAATGAAGCGCATTTCATTCCCGAGCGTCAGTTTCCGTGGCGAAAAGATTCTCCCCACCCCCGCGGACGGGCCGCAACCGGTAGTCGCCGCTCCGCCCCGACCCTGCCTCTATCCTTGCGGCGGGGAGTTGTTTGAGGGTGTCTATCTCCTGATCTGCCCCAGCCGAGGAACGTTCCTCTGAAAGTAGTCATCGCTCACCGTACCGGTGAACCGCGGGTCGTCGACCTCCCCGCGCCACAGGGAGGGAAGAACTTCGTTGCCGTGCGCGTCAGTCACTCCGCCGTTACACTCCCCGACGAGTTGGAGCAAATCGCCGCCGCCCCGCAGTCCCTTCCCGAGGGCGAGGACGGCCATCCTCTCGGATCGTGCGCCAGCGGAACCGTTCTCTCCATTGGGCCGATGGTCTCTACGCTGAAGGCTGGCGTCCGCGTCGCGGTCACGGGCCGCCCCTTCGTGTATCACGCAGGCATGCTCGTCGTCCCCGAGCAACTCGTCGTCGAGCTTCCCAAGAAGGTGAATCAGGAGGAAGGCGCGTTTACTGGCATCGGCGCGCATGCGCTCAACCTCTTCCGCTCGGCGGGCATGCAACTGGGAGAGACCGCACTGATCTTCGGGGCCGACCTGCTCGGGTTTCTCATCGCACAAATCGCCCGCTCGGCAGGCGTCATCCCGATTCTTGTCGAGGCATCTGACTTTCGACTGAAGAAGGCGGCGACGCTCGGAATTCCTCACAATCTCCAGCCCGATCCGGAACTCGTCATCAGGACAGTCGATACCGAAACAGACGGCCTGGGAGCAGACGCCGCATTCATCACGAGGCCCGATGACATCCAATCCTTTAACGCTGCGGCCAAGCTGCTGCGCCCCGGCGGCACGATCGTGCTGTGCGCGGAAATGTACCAGCCAGTGCGCCTCGACGAAGTCACCGCGAAGGGTCTTCACATCACCACCGCCAAGGACGCCGCACCGCTTGATTCAACCTCGCCCGGCAGGGAAATCCGCTGGACCCACCGCGACAACATGGGCTGCTTCTGCCAGCTCCTCGCAGAGCGCCGCGTTCAGGTGTCACCGCTCGTGACCGACCGCTCACCCATCGACCGCGCGCCCACCGCCTACGAAAAAGCCCGTCGCAATCCCGATGGAGCCATCGGCATGGTGTTTACGATCTAACTTTATGAACGCAGTTTAACGGAGGTCCCGATGACCAAGTTCAATGTCTACCTGTCCGGAGAGATTCATTCCGATTGGCGGGAGGAAATTCGCACAGGCGTCGAGTCCGCCGGCGACCACATTTCCTTCACATCGCCGGTCACAGATCACGCAGCGAGCGACGAGTGTGGCGTGCGAATCCTCGGGCAGGAAGAAAAGCCGTTCTGGAAGGATCACAAGGGCGCAAAGCTCAATGCCATCCGAACCCGCACCGCCATTTCCAAGGCAGACATCGTGGTCGTTCGCTTCGGGGAAAAGTACCGCCAGTGGAACGCCGCCTTCGAAGCTGGCTACGCCGCCGCGCTCGGCAAGATGCTCATCGTCTTGCACCCGGAAGAATTCACTCACGCCCTCAAAGAAGTCGACGCCGCTGCCTACGCCGTCGCCAGCGAGCCCGCGCAGGTCGTCGAACTCCTCAAATACGTTGTGTATCAGCAATAGGGAGGCGAGCGCCTTAGTACGCGACCCACTGGTCCAAGAGGGGTGCGGCCCGGAACGGCCCCGTGATGGCGACGATATAGCCCAGACTCTGGATGTTGACGAACAGCGTGGTCCCATCGGGCGAGAAGCACGCGCCGGCAAGCTCCGAGGAGTTTACTGCGTTTTCGGCGAAGGTGTAGATCTCGCCCTCCGGCGTGATTCCCACCAACCGATCTGATCCAGTGCCATCTTCGCAGACGATCAAATCACCCCACGGCGCGACGGTGAGGTTGTCTGCTCTGTCAATGAGGCCAGTGTCGTTCGGCTCGACGAAGAGTTCGAGCTTGCCGGGCTGCGCAGCCTCGCCGCTCTGCCCTTCCAGCGGGCTGGGTTGGTAGCTCCAAATCTGGCCGACCTGATCAGAGCCGCCGCTGGTACACGCGAAATACACCGTGCCGTTGCCGTACCACATGCCCTCGCCGCGCGCGAAACGCGCCGCCCCGAGATTGAAGCCTCTCACGCGCAGGTCATCGAGCGGCGCGGTCACTTTCGTCAGCGTGATCCACTCAACGCTCTGGCGGTCGCCCACTGCCACCAGATCCGAATCCCAGTTCCGTGTATCCAAGCTCGGCCTGTCGGTGATCGCGAGCGCCTGGAGCGTGCCCCCCGCCGCGAGACTGCCCGGCGTTGTCGGCAGGAATCGGTAGATCAGCGAATCGTTGCGGTCCTCCGTCAGGTACACCACCCCCGAGTGCGGATCGACCGCGATGGCCTCGTGATTGAAGCGCCCCATCGCCGTCAGCGGAACCGGCGTCACGAGGTCACCAGTCATCTCCGCCGGAACTTCAAAGCAATACCCGTGATCCTCGTCGAACTCAAAGTTTGCCCGCTGCGTACTTTCCTCGCAGGTGATCCACGAACCCCAGGGGGTCGGGCCACCGGCGCAGTTGCGTAGTGTTCCCGCCAGCGACAGCCGCGCCGACACCAGAGTTTGCGTCGCCGTATCAAAGATCAGCGTCGAGCACCCGCCCAGCGAGGGATTCGTTCCCCGTCCGATGTCGTAGATCTTCGCCGCAGGAACATTACCCAGCAGGTGGTTGTTGTTGCCAAATGCTCCCAAATTGGGAGTCCCCGTGTTAACCTCGTGATTGCAGACAATGATCGTCTTGCCATCGGTGCCGGGGAACGCCGCCATCCCGTCGGGCAGGCCCGGCAGGATCAGCCCATCGGGCATGGTCGCCCCGCCCGTGGCGATGATCTTGTAGGAAAAGCCAGCCGGAAGATCCAGAATCCCGTTCGGGTCGCTGACCAGCGGACCGAATCCGACCGTCGTCCCGCGAAGCGGCTTCGCGTACCCGTGAATCGCCATCATCTGGTGCAGGCCCGTGAACGCCAACGACACGGCGCCAGCCGATTTCAGGAACCCCCGACGGGTCACTCTCTCATCCAACATTGTCGCCTCCGATGTCTGCGCGCTTGCCCCGCAAGCACTGCAACCCATCATCCCCTCAGACAATCACTACGGAAGTCAACGGCGATGACTGAAATTGACGGCAGGGACTACGGGCGCACAGCGGAGCGCGAGGAACGCATTCGGCGGGTCCTCGCCATGCGCCAGACCGACCTCACCGTGATCCTCGAAAACATCCACGACCCCCACAACGCCTTCGCGATCATGCGCAGCGCCGACGCCGTTGGCCTCCACGAAGTCCAGCTCGTCTACAACACCAGCGAGTATCCAGGCTACAAAGGTGGAAAAAAGTCCAGCGCCGGCACCAAGAAGTGGGTCGGCCGAAACATGTTCAACAGCATTGCCGACTGCTACAAGCCGCTGCGGGAGAAGGGGTTCAAGATCTACGCCTCGCGACTCGATCCCGAGGCGAAGCCGCTCTACGATCTCGACCTGACCCAACCCTGCGCCCTGCTCATGGGAAACGAACACGCCGGCGCCAGCGACGAGGCATGCGACCTCGCCGACGGGACTTACTATATACCCATGGTCGGTATGGTACAAAGCCTGAACGTCTCAGTCGCCTGCGCCGTATCGCTCTACGAAGCATTCCGCCAACGCAGAGCAAAAGGCATGTATCAAACCAAGAGCTTCACGGATGAAGAATTCGAATCGTTGGTGGGGAAATGGCTGATCAAGTAACCAGCGTTGTTTTGAACTCGGGCCGCAACACCCCTTCACAACGGGGACGCGTTCCAGGTGCATCCCCCGGATCCGCGAATCGGTCTGTGGAAATTCTATTCCGCGCAAGGAGCCTCATTACTTTCACGGGTGACGGTGGCGGTGAGGAAGTCCCGGCAGGGACGTAACAATCGTAGCGCCGGATTTCAATCCGGCGTTGAAAGGGATCAAGGATTCAGACCCCGGGAGGGGTCGAACGAGGCTACCGTGTGACCCCTCCCGGGGTCTTCTTGATTTCAGCGCATCTCCGAAAGCTATACAGTACCCCTGACGCCAAGGTATATGGAACTCCAGAGTTCACGCCTACACTAGCCGGTTACTAAACATGCTCCACCGAAACTCCGAGATGCACCCACGCGTTCCAAAGTTAAAGAAACGGTCGCTATGCGATTCGAGGATTCTAGATCGATAAGTTCCTACTACCCGAACCAGTCGCGACATACGACCAGAAAAAGTGCAGCGCACTTTGATATCATAGCCTGCGGTTGCCGAGCACAGCGAGGCTACCGTAGGTCCGATTCCGATCAGGTAAAAACCGCGCTAGCGGTTTGACAAGCCCGCAAGCAAAAGACCCGCTTGAGCACCTCGGCCCTCTCCCCCTAGATGGCAGTCTACCCGGGAGGTAGTATCCGACGTGAATGTCTCCGTTGTCATCTTAACCGCCAATCGCCGCCCGCTGCTGGAGCTTTGCCTCCGCAGCTTGGAATCGCAGTCCTTCGCGCCCGGCGAGGTCGTGGTGGTCGAAAACGGCTCCACCGACGACACCGGCGAATTCCTCTCCAGATACGTCGGTCCCCTTGAGCTGAAGGTCGTCACCGGCACCGGCGCCAGCTACGCGGAATCACGGAACCAAGGCATCGCCGTAGCCAAGGGCGACTGGATCGCGTTCCTCGACGACGACTGCGAGGCGGACGCTTCGTGGTTGGAGCGCCTCACCGCCGCTGCCAAGGCCAACGGATGGGAAGCTGTCGGCGGGCCGCTCCTTCCAGCGAACGAACTCGAAGCTCCCCCCGGGTACTCGCCAGACCTCGCATGGGCCGCCGGATTGTCGCCGCCGGGAATCTTCGGCCCACTCGCGGGAAGGCGCTTTCTCCCCGCAACTGCCAGTCTCTTGTTCAAACGATCAATTGTGGATGAGTTCCCGTTTCAGTCCGTCGGCGGTTCCTTCGGGGGCGCCTCCGGCGACTACGAGACAGGACGCGAGGATGCCCAATGGTGGCGCACCCTTCGCCGCGCGGGGCGGCCCGTCGGAGTGGAAAGGCGCGCCCTCGCCTGGCATCACGTCGGGCAGGACAGGCTCGACATGGACTACCTCAAGCGGCGGATCGAGGCCGACGGTCGCGCACACTGGCGCCGCGAACGCCCCATTGACGAGGTTTTCGATGCCGCCAGCGATGTCGTGAATGCGCCGGTGGCGGCGTTTCGCGGTCTGTTTAACAGTGAGGGGCGGGGGAGAGAGCACGCCCGCGCCGCTTGGGCGTGGTCGGTGCGCCAGAGGGCGATGCTCGCCGCCTCCGCCGACGACCCCGATGCGCCGGTCCCCACCGCCGCCCGCAGCAAAGCCTACACAAGAGCGGCGGCACGCGCGCTCTTCTCCGGAGGCAAGGCCGCAGCCCGCACCGCCACCGTCCACGCGGCGGATGCTCTCCGCCAGGTCGCCCCGCTTCCCAACCGCGACGCGCCCCCCGAGCGAATGGTCGTCGTGCTCCACGACTTCCTCGGCGATTCGGTGCTGGCAGTACCGATGCTGGGCCAGCTCGCCGCAGCTTTCCCTCGCACAGAGTTTACCCTCATCACCGGTCCCGTCGCCGGGCCGATGTTGCGGGCCAACGCGCCCAAGAGCTTCGAGGTCGAGGAACTGTCCCCCGCAAAGGGACGCACCCAATTCCGGCGAACGGTGGAGCTTCAGCAACTCCTCCGCCGCGCGGCACCCGACGCGATTTTGGTCGTCTACTGCCACGGGCTACACCCCGCGCCGCTCTTTCTCGGGCGGACGCCGGTCGTCTCCTGGACCCATGACAACGGTTTCCGACAGCAGCTGTGGGGGGGATTGGTGACTCATCCCGTCGTGAAGAATCACGACAAACACGAGGCTGCCGCGATTCTGGATTTGCTCTCTCCGTTCGGGATTCCGACGAAGCTCACGCGCCCGAAGTTGGTCTCAGCTGAGAAGGCCAAGGCTCGAATCGATAGCATCCTCTCGCGGGCAAAAGTCGCCGACGGCTTTCTGGTTCTGCACGTCGAACGCGACGGGCGAGAGAAATTCTGGCCGGCTAAAAAGTTCCGTCAGGTCGCCACACACTTCGCCTCACGGGGGAGGCCCGTGTTGTTGATCGGGTCGCGATCGGGCCGCGCTGGCGCTGAAGAAATCTTGGAGTTGGACGGAGTGCACAGCCTCCACGGGCTGCTCGACTCGGGTGAGTTGATCGCCTTGTTGGAGCGAGCCGGGGCGTTTCTCGGCAGCGACTCGGGCCCCGCGCACATTGCCGCTGCTGTCGGCGTTCCCGGGTGCGTCGTCTTCGGCTACGACTCCCCGAAACGCTGGGGTCCGATGACGGATTTCGGCGACGGCGGCCCGAGTCTGCGGGTCCTTCGCGGAGGGCCGGGGGACTGGCTCGAAGAGGAGCGCCGGGGCCTCGCAGGTGATTTCGCAACCCGCAATCTCGCCGCCGCAGACGCCATCGATGAACTGACGGAAATCCTGACGGGAATTTCTGTTTCGAGAGACGACAAAACACGTTGACCCTGAAGAGCGATTTGGAGGGGATAGGGGTCAAAGGCAATACGGGGAATCGTTTAACACCCTGCAATGGGACCCCCTTCTCCCATCCGATTCCCCTCGCGCGATGCGGTTTTCGCGTTGACCACATCACCCGGTCACACAGTGCTGGGAGTTCTGCATTTGCCAGAGCAGATGCGGTGCCCCGACGGCACCATGCCCGGGCGGCACATGTCGCCGACGGCGTAACCCTACGGAAGGATTGATAACCGGCTCATGCCCCAGCTCAAGCGTTGTCTCGGCGTCGATCTGGGCCACCACACAGTCAAAATTGTGGAACTGGCCTTGGAGCGCAACGCGGTCCGAACGATCAGAGCCGCCTCCGCGCCGACCGGTGTCACTCCTGAGATGGACCCCGAGGCTCGGCGCTCTGCCATCGTCTCCGCCGCGAAAAACCTGATCAAAGCGAACCGCTTCAGCACCAAGGACGCCGTCTACGCCGTCCCTGGGCAGAAGGTTTTCGTGCGCCGCTTCCGCCTTCCAAAGACTTCCGAAGAGCGCCTCCAGAAGATTATCCAATACGAGGCCAAGCAGCAGATCCCCTTCCCTCTCGATCGGACCCTTCTCCAGTATCAGTACGTCGAGCTGGAAGAAGAGGGCGAAGTCGAGGTGCTTCTCGTCGCCGTTCGTTCCGACGAAGTGCGCGACTTCATGCTCATGGTCGACAAAGTCGGCCCGCGCCCGGTCATCGTCAGTGTCAGCGCTTTCGCTGTCTTCAGCTCCAACCAATTCATCAATATGACTGCGGAAGAGACTGAAAAGGTTTTCGAAAAAATCTCGGCGAAGAAAAAAAAGCCGCCAAAGCCCAAAAAGAAAAAGAAAAGCAAGAAGGGCGAGGAAGAGGAACTGGAGCAGACCGTCGATCTGGAGGCCGAAGAACCGGCCATGGACGACGACTTTGTTTTCGAAGAAGTGAAGGGCTACCTGAACATCGGTGCCACCTACTTCGACCTCGCGATCCCTCGCACCGGGAAATCCTCCGGCCTCGTCGGCTTCAACCGTACCGTCCCCATGGGCGGCAACGAGATGACCCGCGCCATCCAGCGCAATCTCAACGTTGAAAGCTTTGAAGACGCCGAGCGCATCAAGGTCTCGTCGACCCAGTTGATGGCGTTCAATTTCGATTTCGAAGGCGAGAGCGAAGTCAATGAAGACGCTTCTCTCGCTGTCACCGAGGTCGCCGACCGGATGGTGACCGAGATCCGCCGCTCGCTCGATTTCTACATCACGCAGCCCGACGGCATGGCCGTTGACCGCATCGTCGCATCCGGTGGCCAGGCTCTCCTCGGTGGCTTCGACACCTACCTCGAAGAAAAACTTTCCGTCCCGGTCGAGGTCGTTAAGGAATCACCGGAGGCGACGCCGTTCAAGTGGCAGCAGTCCGCCGGTCCGCTTACCCAGTATCTCGTCTCCATCGGCCTCGCCCTTCAGGGCATGGGCCTCGCCGACATCGCGATCGATTTCCTTCCCGAAGACCGAAAAGTCACTCGCGATTTCCCCTATCGAATTTCGGGCGTCATGATCATCTTCCTGATCGCCATGGTCATTCTCGCTTCGCAATCCGGCAGCAAGTACATCGCCGAGTATCAGAAGGAAAAGAGCAGCTTCGAAGGACAGATGGATCAGCTTCGCGACCGCGTCACTGCCGTCAACGACGTGCAGCAGGATCACCGCCAGCTGGTTCTCAAGTACGAAGACCTCGCCAAGGCCTTCGGCCAGCGCGATTACTGGCTCCAGTTCGTCGGCCGTCTGGCCAGCCTGAAGCCGCCAGAGGTACTCCTCGAAGATGTTCAGATGGAGCATGACGGCTCGGTGCTGATCACCGCACGCAGTGAAGTGCAGGTCTCCGCCGCCGACTTCATTGATCAGCTCAATGATGGCTTCGGGCAAGACGACCTCGCGCGGATTGAAAACATCGACAACCTGCCGCAGGGCTTCCGGTTCTACATCTCGCTGAAGGCTCCGGAGAAGGTGAACCACCTCCAAATCTTCCCCACGCCCACCGCGACGGCACCCACTGGTGATGGTCGGAATCGATCAGGCGGAGGTCGAGATCGATGAATAAAGATCGCATGAAGGAAATTGGGCAGAAGCTCCTCCACCGCATCGATCTCGTGACGCTCGGCGTGCTGCTCGCGCTTCTGGCCGTTATGGGTTGGCTCTATATCCGAGAGCAGGGATACACTCCTGAGCAAATCGAGGCATCAAGCCCCGCCCCGCTGAAGAACGAACTCGACGAGAACGAGTCTGTTAAGGAAATCGTAAACAATTTCGTGGCCGTGAATCCTGACATCAGTCAGGACGAAGTCGTGCGGCGCGCCGTCCAGAACAATATGTTCGACCGCAAGTCGGTCGAAGAGCAGGCGGCGATTCAGAAAGAGCTAAACGAGCAGTACAACCGCGCGGAGGGGATGTTCAATCGCGGACAAGTTCCCCAAGCGCGCCAACTGCTTGAGCAGATTCTCCAGCGCGATCCCAATCATGGCCCGGCGACGGAACTCATGAAACGGATCACTGCACCGGAAGACGGTGCGGACGCCGGAGAGTAACGCGGCAACCGGTGGGGGTTATCTCCCACGGCTGCTGACAGAAAGTGCAAGGGCCGCGAGCTGAAGCTGCCGCGGCAAAGATGTTGTCTTGACACCTGAAGAGCAATGGCGCTGTCCTTGGCGTCATTCCTTCTGAAGTCTGTGGTGTCCGACGACGGACAATTCAATAGAGAGTCCAGGTCTATGGTCCGGCATTTCTCTGCCCGCCGAGTGCTGAAAATCGGCCAAATAATCATCCCAACGGTACTCGTGGCCGCACTAGCCACGACACCTACCCCCTCCTTCGCTTGGCAATCCGGCGGAAGTGGGACCAGCCAAGCCGTCGAGAAGGCTCTTGAAGCAGCTGAGCAGTTTCTCGACCAAGCGGAAAAGGAACTGAAACGTGATCAGTTCCAAGCCGCCCGCGAGCTGGTCGCCAAGGCGAAAGCTTCGAGTCCAGATGCCCCCGGCATCAAGGAACTCGAAATGGAAATCGCCGCCGCCGAGAGAGAATTTCAGGCGGATGCGATTGAGGAGCGGGTCGACAATCTCCTCGAATCAGCTAACCGCAAATTGCGCGCCGATCAGTTCGCTCAGGCCCGTGCCGATGTCGCGTCGGCCTTGGAGCTGGACCCGAAGAGCCGCGACGCCCAAAAACTCGGCGCAAAGATCGACTCTGAAGAGCGCAAGGCTCTCGAAGAGCAACTCGAAGATCGCGTCGATCAGCGCATTGATGCCGCCGAAAAGGCCATCAAGGACGGCAACTTCGAGAAAGCGCGCCAGGAACACGCGGCCGCTCGTGAAGCAGCACAGGGGCTGTTCGCCAAGGATCTCGCCGATCTGGAAGCGGACATTAACTCGGCTCAGTCCAAGGCTCGCGCCCGCGAGATGAAGGACAAGCTCGAAAGCCTCGAATCCACAGCCAACAATCAGATCAAGGCCGACCAGTACGACAGCGCCCGTCAGTCCATTAACGAAATGCTCCGCATCGACAGCAACAACCGCGATGCGAAGAAGCTTATGGCGAAGGTCGAAAAAGAAGAGCGCAAGTTCATCGAAGAACGCACCGAGCGCGAGATCGAGCAGGGCCTCGATAAGGCCGAAGCTCTCGGCAAGGCAAACCGCCACGCCGAAGCAGTCGCCGCCTACGAATCAGTCCTCAAGCTCGACGCTGGAAACAGCGACGCCAAAAAGGGCATCACCTCCGCCAAGAGAGCCATGGTGGACGCGAAGGAAGGCGAAGCTGAAAAGCTGGTCGCACAGGGCCGCAGCGCCCTCCGCTCCGGCGACATGGCCAAAGCCGACGCAATGCTGAATCAGGCTCGCGAAATGGCGCCCGGCTCCTCCGCCGTCGCCAAGTACTCCAACGAACTTGCAAAAGCAAAAGCAGATGCCGCCAAGAAGGCATCTGACATGGCCGCCAAGGCGAATGCGAAGCCGGCAGCAACAACGGCCAGCGCCAAAACGACGCCCCGTCCCGCCCGCCAGCAGCCAGTGACAAAGCAGCCGGAACCGGCCAAGCCGGCTGTCGCGAAATCTGAAGCCCCCAAGGCGACAGCAGCAACGCCTCAGAAGAGTGAGCCGACCCGCCAAGTTTCCAACGCCATGCAGGCCGCCGAGACCAAGTCCGATGGCATGATGGAAAAGCCGATGACTTCGGAGAAGGCCCCGGCCGTCGATATGGCCGCCTTCAATGAAAAGGTCAGCATGGGCGACAAGGCCCTCGAAGAGGAGCGCGGTCGCGACGCTCTGACGCACTACAAGCAAGCCGCGAGCATCGCCCCTGCACGGGCCGACTCGCTCAAGAGCAAGATGGCTCGCGCCGAGCGCCTCCAGCAGCAGCAGGAGAAGTCGCAGTCCAAGGATCGCCGCGAAGCCGCCGAGCGTGCCTTTGAAGAAGGCGTACAGCTCTACGATCAAAAGCAACTCGACCGCGCCCGTCAGCGCTGGAACGACGCCAAGGATCTCGACCCGACGTTCACGAAGGCCGATGTCTACCTCAAGGAAACTGAGGACGAGTACAACGAGTACCTGTCCAATAAGGCGTCCCGCGATGACTTCGAGCGCCGCGAGGCAGCCGCCCTCGACAAGCTCGAGACGCTGATCCCGATCCGCACACTCGAGCCCACTCCCTTGGCCGAGTTCCTTCAGACCCTGCGCCTCCTTTCCGGCATCGACTTCGTCATCGCCGGTGAAGTTTCCGCCAAGGTCGAGGCCGCATTCGAAGACGAGCCGCTTCACAAGGTGCTCGATTCCGTGCTTCTTCCCATCGGACTTCGTTGGGAGCGCGAGCCCGGCTCCGATACGATCGTCATCACACCTGATCTGCGCACGGAGGTCTTCACCGTCCTTCCCGCACAGCTCAACGTGATCGATTCACTCATGGAAGAGGGCGTGATCCAGCGCCTTCTCTGGGGTCCGGCAGGTCAGCCCACAATGCGCGGTCAGGAGATCTTCACTGACGAACGCCAGAATATCGTCATCCTCACCGATTCCGAGCGTAACATCGCCAAGTTCCGCCGCTTCATCGATGGTCCGATCAAGGACTCCGGTGGTGTGGACCTGATCTTCGACAGCTACCAGATCGACGAAACAAAAGCGCCACAGATCAAAGCCCTGCTCGACGCGATTTTGTCCGTCGACGACGAGCAGCCCTACAACCCCCAGCGTAAACTGATCCTTGAGGGCGATACGCTCATCATCAAGGACACACCCGAGAACGTCGCCAAGGTACAGGAAATCCTTCAGGACGAAGGCTTCCTCACCAAGTTCTACACCAACGAGCTGACCGTTGCGACGTACAACCTGACGCCGATCATCAGCTTCGAAGACAACCCCGACCTCGTCCGCGCGTTTGCCGACCAGGTTCGCCAAGTTGTCGAAACGCTGCTCTACGCCCGCGAGGGTCGTACAGCCGCCGAGCGTGACGGCCGTCGCCTTTGGTACGATCCGGCGACGCTCCAGCTCACGATTACCGATACGCCTGACCGCCTGTCTGTCGTTCAGGATTACGTCGAGAGCCTTCCGCAGCTTCGCTCACGCCGCCGCTCAAAGATCATCTTCCTCGAATGGGCCAGCGCCGACGATCTCGTAAACCAGATCGAATCCTTCCTTGGCATCTCAGCTTCGGCATCCAGCTCCTCAGATTCCGGACCCGAGACAACCAAGACTCTCCGCGTTGAAGACGAGTTCGAGTTCCGCGGCGCTACCTTCCGCGTAACGCGCGTTGAAGAGAACGATGCTATCGACGAAAACGATGACTCGGTTGAGCTCATTGTCCGTACCGGTACCACCAGTCAGGACGTTACCATCGAAGAGTTCCGCTCCGAGTTTATCGAAGACTTCGAAATCGTCGCCGAAGACGTCGACCCGAGCAACACGCCGGGTGAAGGCCGCGCCCGCCTGACCTTCCGCTACGTCGACGATTCAGTAGACGATGATGGAGTCGACGAAGAAGAGCAGCAGGCAGAGGAAGATCGCGATCAGCTCGAAGAAGAAACCGGCCTGACGATTGTCGCGGTTGAAAACCTCAACGCCATGTTCGTTCAGTACGATAACCTCGAAGACCTTCGCGAAGTTGAGTTTTGGGTACAGACCCTCGACATCCCGACGCTTCAGGTCAGCATTGAAATCAAGTTCGTTGAGGTTGTCACCAACAAGGCGAAGGAACTGAAGCCTGACTTCTCCATCGGCGACCTCACGGAGCAGATCGAATTCAGCCCGTCGATCCTCGGCGCTCGTTTCGCTCAGGACCGCGACGAATTCGACACCCAATTCGAGCCGACCATTGAGGACTTCAGCTCCGCGAACCTTCTGAAGGGCGCATCCGTCCTCAGCTACATCGTCAACAACGGCGCATCACCCATCAGCTTCACGCTCCGCGTGCTCGAAGCTCAGGGCATCATCAACGTCGTCAACGGTCCGACGGTCACCGTCCTTAACCGCGAGACCGCCGACTTCGTGTACGAGACCGAGTACCCGATCGACAAGCTGCTGTTCTGGAAGGAGAAGCCGCCGCCGGGCGTGCTGCTCGACGCCGAGCAGGCGGGCAAGCGGTTGCGCGAGAACTCGGCGCTCGGGCGTCCGGTCGATACCGGCGAGACCCCGTCGATCGAGCGGCGGCGCGGCGGCATC
>JAUIJJ010000319.1 GCA_030431385.1 bacterium
GTAGTTGGCCATCGCCTCGGGCAGGTAGCCACGGTCGATGTAATCGCCGACGCCAATGATCAAGTCCTCGTCGGTGAAGGGAACCCACTCGATCAACTTCAGGAGCGAGCGATAGCACCCGTGAACGTCACCGAGGACGAAGGTCCGTTGAGGGCGGCTCCCGCTCACAGGCTGAGCTTATCTACCGCCGCACGAACTTTCTCGACGTTTGTGTGAGTGTAAATGGAGGTTGAACTGATGTCGGAATGGCCGAGGAGCTCTTGAATGTCTCGGAGGTCGACTTCCTCTGCATAGAGGCTCGTCGCAAAAGTGTGGCGGAGCTTGTGAGGGCTGACTCGCGGGTCCAAGCCAGCGGCTTTCACCGTTTTTCGGACCACGTGTTGAATGGTGCGGCGGCTGACCCGGTCGCCCTTTTTGCTCAGAAACAACGAGGGTGCTTCCGAGGCGGGGCGAATCTCCAGCCAGGATCGAACGGCCCCTGACGCTCCGCCGTTGATAGGAACGAGGCGTTCCTTGCGTCCCTTGCCCAAGACGCGAATGACGCCGCCTTCGAACTCGATGTCGGAGATGTCCAACCCGACGATTTCCGAAAGTCGGATTCCCGTCATCAGGAGCAGCGTCAGCATCGCGTAGTCGCGGACGCCTTCGTCGGTTGCCCTGTCGGGAATCGCGAGAATCTTGCGCGCCTCGGCCTGTGTGAGATAAACCGGAAGCATCTTTCCGCGTTTGGGATTGTGCAGTCGACGGGCAGGATTGCCGGAGATCACCCCGCCCTCGGCCAGCCAGTCAAAGAAAACGCGGATGGAAGAAATGACGCGGCTGAGAGTCGCTGGTTTGTAGTTCCGTTCTTCCTGCAGGTAGGCAAGGTAGTCCTTGATGTCCCAGTCGCTCACCTTGTCTACGCGCCAAGGGCCGATTGGCTCTTCTTCGGGTTCAGTGGCGTGTTCGAGATAGCTCCGCCAGCGGCGAAGATCATAGCCGTAAGCCTCGACAGTACGCGGCGCGAGGTTGCGCTCTGTGAGCAGGTAGCTGAGGAAGCGAGAAATGGCGCTCTGAAGGGTCATCGGAGTTCCTGCGGGAGATGCTTGCAGGAATCTGATGGTCGGCGATGAGCAAGGTCAAGTTTCTCGATAAGATTATTTTGGCCTAAAATGAGAAGCGCGCCCCGAAGATGGATCCGGGGCGCGCGTTTGTTGTGATCTGATTCGGTGGACTACTGATTCATTGTTTCCAAGAAATCGTGGTTGCTGGGAGTTCTTCCGAGTCGCTCGCGGAGGAAGTCCATCGCCTCAATGACGTTCAACTCATTAAGGATTTTGCGCAGGAGCCACACGCGCTGGAGTTCCATTTCGCTCAGAAGCAGTTCTTCCTTACGGGTACCAGAAGTCATGATGTCGATGGCTGGGTAGATGCGTCGGTCAGCGAGCTTGCGATCGAGCTTAACCTCGCTGTTGCCTGTGCCCTTGAACTCTTCGAAAATCACGTCGTCCATTTTCGAGCCGGTTTCGACGAGGGCAGTTGCGATGATGGTGAGTGAACCGCCTTCCTCGATGTTGCGCGCCGCGCCGAAGAAACGCTTCGGCTTGTGGAGTGCGTTGGCGTCGATACCGCCGGAGAGGACTTTGCCCGACGGCGGGGCGATGGTGTTGTAGGCACGCGCGAGTCGTGTGATCGAGTCGAGCAGAATGACAACATTGCGGCCATGTTCGACGAGACGTTTCGCTTTCTCGATGACCATCTCCGCAACTTGAACGTGTCGGTCTGCCGGTTCGTCGAAGGTCGAGCTAATGACTTCGCCCTTCACGGTTCGTTCCATGTCGGTGACTTCCTCGGGCCGTTCGTCGATGAGGAGAACGATCAGGAAGACTTCCGGGTGATTGGTTGTAATTGCGTTGGCGATGTCCTGCATCATGACCGTCTTGCCGGTACGAGGCGGCGCGACAATGAGAGCGCGTTGTCCCATACCGATCGGTGTCAGCAGATCCATCACGCGGCTGGTCATTTTGTGCTTTGTGGTTTCGAGCTTGAAGCGTTCATCGGGGTAGAGCGGCGTCAGATTGTCGAAGAGAATCTTCTCCTTCGCCTTCTGTGGCTCTTCGTCGTTGATCTTCTCGACTTTGAGGAGAGCGAAGTACTTCTCGCCTTCCTTGGGAGGGCGAACCGTGCCGACGATTGTATCGCCTTTGCGGAGACCAAACCTTCGAATCTGAGAGGGTGAGACGTAGATGTCGTCCGGTCCCCAAAGGTAGTTGTAGGAGGCAGAGCGGAGGAACCCGAAGCCGCCGTCGGGAAGAATCTCGAGAACGCCGTTGGCTTTCATTCCGCCATCGGCTGCGGCGTGGCGCAGGATTTGAAAGATCAGGTCCTGCTTACGCATTCCAGCGGCATTGTCGACGCCCATCTCGATCGCCATCTTGCTGAGGTCGATCATGGACATGCGCTTTAATTGGGCAAGATCGGCAACTTTGAGCGTGGCGCCGGAGCGAGACTTGGGGGCGGGGGCGTCTTCGGTTTCTGTGCCCTCTTCGCCTTCGACGTCCAGGATATCTCTCTGCTCGTTCTTGTCGACATCTTGCGGCGAACGACGACGGCGGCGAGGCCTGGGGGCGGGTGCGCTATTGCCGGGATTTTCTTGGCCTGCTGGGCCGGATGCGTTTTTTCGACGACGCATAAGGAGGTCACTCCTCTTTTTCAGGTGGGGTTGTCATTACTCGATGAGTACGGTTGAATTGTTCATGGATTGGATTGGGGGGATTAGGATGTCTTCAGTCGGATAACTCTTGAATTAGGTGGGGGAGGCCATCGGGGAAGAGTTGGCCGAGAAGCTGATTTACGCGGTGACGAGTTTGCTGGCGTGTACCGCTATTGTCGACAATGTAGTCTGCCCTTGCGACCTTTTCGTGTTGGGGCATCTGGGCGTTCAATCTGTTCCTTAGCTCTTTTCGTGACAAGTTGCGTTGGGAAAGTAACCGACGCTCTCTTTCTGCCTCGGTGATCGTCACCACCACTGTCTTGTCGCACTCGGCATCGAACCCACTCTCGAAGAGGAGAGGCACATCGAGCACTATGAGGGGATGTCCTTGGTATTGCTGGACCAAATCGAGTTCCCGTTCCCGGACGCGTGGGTGGATGATCGCTTCGAGTTTCCGACGTTTTTCAGGGTCTTGGAAAACGATGGCAGCGAGGCTGGATCGGTCCAGCGTGCCATCCGCCATGAGAACTTGATCGCCAAATGTCCGGGTAATTTGGACAAGAGCTTCGCTGCCCGGTGCGACAACTTCGCGCGCTAACTGGTCGGCGCAAATCACGACCGCACCACATTCTGACAACAGCGAACTGACATAAGACTTACCGCTGCCGATGGAGCCGGTCAAGCCGATAATCAGTGATTTGGAGCGAGGGCTCATCATTGTTTCAGAGGGAAACTACCGCCGACTCCTCGCCACTGGCTTGCGGAGGCTGCTCATTTCCAAGGAGTTCCGGGCTGAGTGTTGAAGCGATGATTCAGCGAGAGGACCACTAGCGCCTGAGCTGGGCAAGAGCAACTCGCGCCATGCCCGCCTCTGTGCTGTCGGGGGCGCGTTCGAGTAGATCGGCGTAAGTGTCGGCGGCTCGCGACCTGTTGTTTCGCGCGTCGTAGACTTTCGCCAATCCGAACATCGCGACGGGATCGTTGGGCGCGATTTCGAGGGCTTGCTGAAAAGCAGCCTCGGCGTCATCGAGAATTGAACGCTGCTTTGACGTCTCGCTGGCAGCGAGCCCGATGCGCGCTTCGTCACGAAGCGAGCGGCCAAGATCAATCCAGTTGATCGCGCGGCTGGGGTCCAACTCAGCAGCTTCGCGGAATGCGTCAGCTGCCTTCATGTAATTGCGGTCGCGGCTTTCCTCAGACCCAACGGATCGCAGCGCCGTAACCAACGCACCGTCGATTTCGTCGCTGTAATCGGGGTATTGAATTTTGACGTCGCGGAGCTTCTCGACGGCCCTCTTGGCGTCGCCGTCGTAGGCGAGGGCGTTCGCATCCGCGAGGACGGATTCGAGTTCGTTCGGAAGCGAGGGTTGGATGAGTTCCGGCAAGCTGTTCGAAGTAAAGATGCCGCCCACCATATTGGAAAACGCGCCTGCGGCGAAGATGCCCGCGACCGTGAGGGCTACGGCGAAAACTCCGGAAGCTCCAACGGCAAGCGTCCGCGAATTGGGCATGAGGTCAGTGACGACTTCGAGGAACGAGGGGCGATCTTCCCATGATTCGTCATCGGCGGGATCGAACTCTTCTTCCCGAGTCGAGCCCTTCCTGCCCCTGCTTTCTGTCGCCGGAGCGGATTTGAAGAGGATTCCCAGTAGGCCCTTACGCTCGCCGCCGTGCTCGGCGACGTACTGAGCGTCGAGAACCTGCGAGAAATCATTGCGAAGTTCCCTGCAAAAGGGAGCCATCTCAAGGGCGCGGCGGTAGCAGACAATCGCACGCGGAAAGTCTTCGTCGTTTTCGGCATCATTGGCAGCCTCCCACCATTCGGCGACAGTGCGCGGCGTCCGGCTGGAGGTGCTACGGGTCGATTTCGTCATATCAGCGTTACTTCCACGGGAACAGTTTCAACGGAACAACACGAGCAAGCGAAGCCTCCGTGGGGGGCGATAACACCGGCAAGAAGAAACTTTATCCCGTTTTGGGCGAAGTTTGCCCCGCCTGCTCGTATTCGTCGTAGAGGTCGAAGAGGACTTCGCGGGCGTTGC
>JAUIJJ010000320.1 GCA_030431385.1 bacterium
GCTGATTGCGGCGGCGTCCGCCTCGGAGAGTTCGGACCCGTTCACAGAAATCGTTCCGCTGACAACGTGGAGCCACGCGTGGCGGTCGAGTGTGAGCTTGTGGGTTATCTCTTCGCCACCGATTAGTTTGCCGACATAGAGCCGAGCGTCCTGATGGATGTTGAGCGTTCCCTCGCCGCCACCGGGCGCGGCGACCAAGTGCAGGCCGGGAGTCGAGATGCGTTCAACGATGCTCATCTGTTCATACCCGGGTTTGATGCCTTCGCGGTCGGGGCGAATCCAGATTTGAAGCAAGTGTACTTCCTCCTCGTCCGAGGCATTGAACTCACTGTGGTAGATTCCGGTCCCGGCGCTCATCCGCTGAAGCTCGCCGGCGTGGATGATCTCGGCATTTCCCATGCTGTCCTCGTGCTTGAGCGCTCCATCGAGCACATAGGTGAGAATCTCCATGTTTTCGTGTGGATGCATTCCGAAGCCGCGGGCGGGGGCGACCCGATCGTCGTTGATAACGCGCAGCGCGCGGAATCCCATCTGGTCGCGGTCGAGATAGTTCGAGAAAGAAAAGGTATGCCATGAATCAAGCCAGCCATGATCGGCGTGGCCGCGCTCAGTGTTCTTGCGGAGTTTGATCATAGTGTCGATCCTTGGTCTTTGATTCTGGAGGCCGGTTTGGCGGCGCTGGGCGGCCGCCTTTAACCCGTCTCACAATAGTTGTTTGAACAAATATTGTGCCAAAAAGAGAAGCGCAGGGCTCAGTCGCCCTGCCGGACCTTCTCCAACAGCCGATTCAGCTCTTTCAGGTCCTTGCGGGTCAGGTGCCCCAATTGTTTGCGGTGCATCTCAGCAAGCGGCTTTGCCATTCTCTTGACCAGCCGACGGCCATTGGTAGTCAGCAGGATATGGATGACTCGACGGTCCTCCGGGCAGGGCTTCCTCTCGACTAACCCGGCGACGACGAGGCGGTCGATGAGGCGCGTGATGTCGGGCACTTTTGTCACCATGCGACGCGCGATCTCGAGGCTAGGGAGTGTTCCCTTGTGTGCACCTTTGAGAATCCGAAGCACATTGTACTGGGTCTCGGTGATACCGAACTTTTTGCAAAATGACTGATGCCCTTCGGTAAGAAACTGGTGCGTCCGCAGGACGTTGAGGAACGCTTCCTCCTCGGGCGACTCCCAGGGCGTTTGCTTCCCGATGTCTTCTTTCAATCCCATGAATGCCTCCACAATACTTGTTTCAACAACTATGTAGAGATTGTGAGACCTCAATCAATGCCAAATGTAAACTGAGGGGTGCTATTCGAGCAGATCGTCGACCTCGGGCTCGGGCGCGGATGGAGCAGCATGCTCTTCATCGCGTCGACGAAGGAGACCAAACCAGGCCAGTGCGCTCCCAATCATGGCCAACCAACCAAACCAGTTGCCGAAGCGCGCGTAGGGGGTCTTGGGTGGATCGGTGAGGAGCGCCACGTCGGCGCGCAGGATGCCCTGCTCGCCGGGGGGAATCGTTTCAACAAGGGCCCCGTCGTATCCGATCAAAGCTGTGATTCCTGTGTTGGTGCAACGTAGCATCGGCAACCCCGTTTCAATGCAGCGCCATCGCGCCATGTTCATGTGCCAAGCGGGACCAGAGGAGCCATCAAACCACGAGTCGTTGGTCGTGTTAATGATCACCTGAGTGTTGTTTCTCGCGTAGTGATTGTGAATGTACGGGAACAGGTCCTCGAAGCAGATCGTCATGCCGAGTCGCACCTCGACGGGTTCGGATGATGGCGAATCAGGAGGCAGAAGCACACCAATAGGCGGGCCCAGATCGCCCGCTTCGAAGGAACCAATGCCTACGACTCCCGACGCGAACCCGGGGATGATCCCAAGGTAGGGGACGTACTCTCCGAACGGCATCAAATGAACCTTCCGGTAGTGGGACTCCATCTGGACAGTGAGCGGATCGTCGGGACGGAACACCCACAGACCGCCGTAGTAGCGGTACCCGGGGTGCAGCATGCCAGTCGCGGGGTCGAAGCCCTCGCTCACTAGCTCAGTCGGATCGCCGTCAGCGCGCCGGAAAGTCGTCTCGTTAGCGCCGACGATGATCGGAGCTTGGAGTTCCTTCGCGCGGTTGATGACCTCATATTGAACAACGCCGCCAGTCCAGTTCCGCTGAAACTGTTCCTCTGCGTCAAAGAAACTTGTCGTAAAGCTGCTCTCGGGCGTCACGATGAGATCGACTTCGCCGGGTTTGAGCTCTTCGATTTGGGACAGCTGGATGCGCGTGATCTGATCTTGCAGTTGAGAGCGCTTCTCATCGTCATCTTCGGAGTAGCTAGAGAACTTGAGCTCCTGCTCGATGTTCGGCTGAAGGAGCGCAACTCGGAAATCGACCGTATCGCCGGTTTCGTAGTTTTCGGTTCGCTGGGAAAGTTCGCGACTCCCCCACCAAAGGGCCAAGATTGCCAAAACCACCGTGCCCCCGAGTCGACCGAAGGCTCCCGCGTGACCGTAGCGCGCGTGAAACACCGCCGCCGTTTCCATCAGGGCCAGATTCACGCCGATGATCAATGCGCTCAGCAACGGCACCCCGGCGAACGCGACGAAGTGCGCCATGGACGCCCAGCCCGCCTGTGATTGCCCGAGCAAGCCGTAGGGCAGCGCCATCGCCCCGATCATCTTGAAGTGCTCCATACCCGCCCACGCGAGCATCCCCAGCGGTAACGCCGCCCAGGGCGACAGCCTCCTGCCAAACCAGACGATCAGCGTCAGCGCGACGGCGATGTGCACGCCAAACCACAGTGAAAGCGGCACCATGCCCAAGTAGATCAGTTCGTTGAAACGCGAGACAATCGTCAGCCAACTGGTGAAAAGCCAGCCATTAATCGATCCGAAGAGTAGCCCGACCCAAAACGCCATTGCTGGCTTGCAGCGCCTCAGCCCCCAGAACAGCGGGACCAGTGCGAAGAAGGCGATGAACGACCAATGCAGTGGCTGGTATGCCATCCTTAGCAGCGCCGCAGAGAGGACGGCCAATCCGAACGCGGGAAGCGCCCTTTTCCACTCTTCCAGCGGTGGAAAGACCGCCCGGAATACTCTTCTAATCTTGCCTGGTTTGTCCGCGTTCCGTCTACGTTTGCTCATTCACCTTTGGCCACTTCGTCGAATCAATTGATCGGCGATGCTATCGGCCATTTGCTGCTACGGTGTCCAGTGAATGATTTCGCAGTGGAGACTACCCCTTGCCGTTTGCCGCCGCAGCAGCTTTCGGCTTCTCCTCTGGCTCGACCTCTTCGCCGATCTCATTGCCGTCCATATCCTTCCAGCCACAGGCCAGGCGAATCTCCTGTTCGATCTGAGAAAGGATATCGGGGTTCTCCTTGAGAAACTCGCGTACGCGCTCGCGACCTTGCCCGAGCCGCTCACCCTTCCAGCTGTACCAGGAGCCGCTCTTCTCGATGACATTCATCGCCGCGCCGAGATCGATCAGATCGCCTTCCCTGCTAATCCCCTCGCCGAAGAGAATATCGAACTCAGCCTCGCGGAAAGGAGGTGCCATCTTGTTCTTCACGACGCGAACACGAACACGGTTACCGACATTTTCCGTGGCGTCCTTGATCGCGCCGATGCGGCGCACGTCGAGGCGGACGGAACAATAAAACTTCAGCGCGCGGCCGCCGGTTGTAGTCTCCGGGCTGCCAAACATCACGCCGATCTTCTCGCGAATCTGGTTAATGAAAACGACCGTACCGTTGGAGTGAGAAATCGCGCCCGTCAGCTTTCGCATCGCCTGGCTCATCAGCCGCGCGTGAACGCCGACAAAGCTGTCGCCGATCTCGCCTTCGATTTCTGCCCTCGGCACGAGCGCGGCCACGGAATCGACGACCACGATATCGACACTGTTCGAACGAACTAGCGTCTCGCAGATATCCAGGGCCTGCTCGCCGTTGTCCGGTTGGCTGATCAACAACTCGTCGAGGTTGATCCCCAGAGCGCGCGCATAACGTGGGTCGAGAGCGTGCTCCGCGTCGATGAACGCCGCGACTCCGCCGTTGCGCTGGGCGTTTGCGATCGCGTGGAGCGCCAGCGTCGTCTTGCCGGAGCTTTCCGGGCCGTAGATCTCAACGATTCTCCCTCGCGGCAGCCCCCAGATTCCCAAAGCACGGTCCAGCGAGACCGAGCCGGTGGAGATCACCGGGACGTTCATATTGGTGCGCTGTCCAAAGCGCATGATCACATTCTCGCCGTGACTCTTTCGGATTTGACCGAGCGCCAGCTCCAGTGACTTAGCCCGCATATCGGATGAAGAGTTGGATGAGTTGCTGCGTGATGCCATGGTTCGCACTCCAATGAACTTGAGATGACAGGACGTTTCCAAAGCGAACCCGAGGGGTCAACGAGAAAATCGAACAAAAAGCGAAAAGGCGAAATTTTACGATCAATCGCCCCCCGGCCGGATTCTCTTGGAACGTCTCGTCCCGTCGTTTTCCCGACTCTTTGAATTCAGTGCTCCACCCCCGACAACCAACTGTCACTGAACCGTGTTCTTCATGCATTTATTGTCACTGTACTTATCGACTGTGGCTCGTGTTGACTGCCCGGCGTTTGGACAACCTCTCTCACGTCGGTAAGGAGCACCATGTTGCAGACCCGCTCGCTCAAGGGTTTCACACTCATTGAGCTACTCATCGTTGTAGCAATCATTGCCATTCTCGCGGCCATCGC
>JAUIJJ010000321.1 GCA_030431385.1 bacterium
GGCGCGCCGGTCCTCGAAGATGCGCGCGGCGGCGCCAGCCGCGAGCACGGCGATCAGGCCCGCACCGAGCAGCGCCGCCAATTGGTAGAGCGCGAGACTCTGCGTGAGGCCGAAACTGAGCGCCATCAGGTAAAGTGCTGCCGCGCCGCGCGGCAGCAGATTATCGATCCAGCTTTCCCACGTTCGTGGCGGCGCGAAATCGACCATCCCGCGCGTCACCATCATGTTGGGAAGCCCGGCGCTGCGCACGGGCCAATTGGGCACCGTAGCGATTTCCTGAGCCTTCTGGTAGTAGTACCAAGATTCCGTGCCGCGCCACTCTTCGGCGCGGCCTGCGGGGTGCTCGCTCATTTGTTGGTAGATCAGAAACCCGGAGAAAACCTGCATGACGAAGAGAAGCACCAGCAGCCCGCGCCACTGGCGATCATCGTCGAGGTTCTTGAATGGCCCGTTGTCACGCATCAGGGACGGAGCCTCCGGTGCGCTCCGGCCTCAAGGGAATGCTTTTCGTACGAAGTGAGGCAAGCGGTCAGTGCGCGTCGGGTTTCACGTTTTCGATCTGAGAAGGGCGTGGTTTGAGTGCCTCCGCCTCGATGAAAATCCGTCGGACGATCGGGTGCTTCTCTCGAATGGCCGCCTCCAGGCGGTCTACCGCTTCCTCCATCTCGCCGACGCTCAACCCCGGTCGGAACCGCACGTCGAGGTTCAGGAGCACGTTGTCCGGACCGAGGTGCAACGTGAGCGGTGAGCCAGACTCGGCGACGGCGGGGTCCGCTGCGGCGATGGTGCGCATGCTCTCGGAGTCCTCCGATTCGACGCCCTCACCAACCAACAACCCGTGGCTCTCGTACGCGAGAAAGAGCGCCGTCCCGCAGAGAATCAAACCGATCAGAACCGAGGCACCGCCGTCGAGGTATGGATTGTTGAACTTGTGTCCGAGGTAGATACCGACGAACGCGACCACAAGCCCGAGCAGCGCGGCGGAATCCTCGAAGAGAACCGTGTAGAGCGCCGGGTCTTTGCTGGTCTTGAATGTTTGCCACAGGCTCCGCCCCGGCCGTCGCGACTGAACGAAGCCCCTCAGCGCCAGATACCACGCTGCACCTTCGAAGACAACCGCAAGGCCCAAGACGATATAGTTAACCGTCGGGTCTTCCAATGGCTTCGGATGTTTGAGGTGTGTGATCCCTTCGTAGAGCGATATTCCGCCCCCGAGACCGAAGATCAAAATCGCGACGATCAGCGACCAGAAGTAGATTTCCTGCCCGTAGCCGAAGGGGTGGCTCGCATCGGCGGGACGCTGGGAGCGTTTGATCCCCCAAAGCAGCAGCACACCGTTTCCCGTATCGACCAAGGAGTGAATCCCCTCGGACATCATGGCAGAGCTGCCAGTCAACCCGGCGGCGATAAACTTGGAAATCGCGATCAGCCCATTGCCGCAGATCGCTCCGTAGATTGCGAGTTTTGAACTACCTGAAGCCATGTGTCATGCACCCTTTCCAGCCGATGGAAAGAAACATTGAGCGAGACCTGCCGGGGAGGAAAGCTCTAAATCCCCGCTACACCGGTTGGGTGCGGCTGGATGTGCTGGCGATCTCCTGGATGTCTTCCAGATATGTGTAACCGTTCATCCCGTCGATGTAGTGACGCAGGAGCAGCGCGCTGTCTTCGAGGGATAAGCGCTTTTTGCGCACCGCTCGCTCAACGTTCGCGCGGAACCGCGCGATCAACTTCTTCGGCTCGTATTGGACGTAGGAAAGCACTTCCGAAACCGTATCCCCCGCGACGACTTCGTCCAGGTGGACCTCCCCTTCCTCGTCGAGGCTGATGTGCACCGCGTTCGTGTCGCCGAAGAGGTTGTGGAGGTCGCCGAGGATTTCTTGGTAAGCCCCAATCAGGAAAACGCCGATGTAGTAGTCGCTGCCATCCCAAGGGTGAAGCTCGAGCGTCTTCTTCACCTCACGCATGTTGACGAAGTGGTCGATCTTCCCGTCAGAATCACAAGTGATGTCGGCGAGCACGCCTCGTCTGGTCGGCTCTTCATTGAGTCGATGGATCGGCATGACCGGGAACAGCTGATCGATGGCCCAACTGTCGGGCATCGATTGGAAGACCGAGAAGTTGCAGAAGTACGTGTCGCTGAGAATCTCGTCGAGTCCCTCGAGCTCCTCCGAGCTGTAATCGTTATCGGCGGCGACTTTACGGACGCGCTCGCAAATCGTCCAGAACAGACTCTCCGCTTCGGCGCGGCCCTGCAACGTCAGGTAACCCATGTTAAAGTGGTTGATCACTTCTTCGCGGGCTTGCGTGGCGTCGTGGTAGTGCTCAAGGTAGCTTCTCGGCGTGAAGTTCGTCGCGATTTCGTAGAGATCGTGGAGGGGCTGGGGGTCGTCTTCCTGCGGCGGCTCAATCGTTTTCCGTTTCAGGTCCTCGTATCCGCTGCGGCCCAGCACGTTGAAGATCAGCATACTGTGATAGGCGATGGTCGCGCGCCCCGACTCGCTGAGGATTCCCGGGTGGGGGACCTCCGCTTCCTCGCACACGGTCTTGATGCGATACACGACGTCGTTCGCGTATTCTTGCAGCGTGTAGTTGACCGAGGAGTCGAAATTCGTTTGTGAGCCATCGTAGTCGATGCCGAGGCCGCCGCCGACGTCCATGAGCTCCATGCCGGCGCCCGCTTTGTAGAGCTCGCAGTAGATGCGCGCCGCTTCTGTGAGCGCGTTTTTGAAGTTCCGGATGTTGGACACCTGGCTGCCGAGGTGGAAGTGAATGAGCTTGAGGCAGTCCTGCATGTCGCGCTCGGTCAGGTACTCGAGGGCGCGGAGGACTTCGGGAATTGTCAGGCCGAACTTCGAACGGATGCCCGCGCTTTCGCCCCAACGGCCGATGCCGCGGCTCGCCAGCTTGACGCGGACGCCAATGCGCGGGCGTACGCCGTGGCGCTCCGCCAGCTTCACGATCAGCTCCAGCTCGGTAAATTTCTCGACGATGGGAATGATATTCTTACCCAACTTCGTCGCCAGAATGACCGTCTCGATGAACTCCTCATCTTTGAAACCGTTACAAACGATCGGCGTGTTCTCATCGTCGATGAGGCCGAGCACAGCGATCAGCTCTGGCTTCGAGCCCGCTTCGATTCCGAAACCGAGCGGCTGGCCAAAGCGTAGGTACTCGTTCACCACGTAGCTCTGTTGGTTTACCTTGATCGGGTAGATACAGGAATAGCGCCCATCGTAGTTGTATTCCTTTACCGCGTCGCCGAACGCATCGGAGAGCTCCCGCAGGCGATGTTCCAAAATTCCCGGGAAGCGCAGAAGCACCGGCGTATTGATCCCACGCATGCGCAACTGATCGGTCAGGCTCTTGAGGTCGACAAACTCGTCGGGCTTCTTGGCCGGATGAACCCTCAGCCCGCCATCTTCGCCAATCGACTGGTAGCCCTTTCCCCAGTTTTGCACGCTATATAGGTCGGCGGAGTCCTGTATGTTCCAAGACTCAATTTTTCGCATCGCAGCAGAACGGGCCATCCAGTCAAACCTCCAAAGTCGTCAGGGATTGAAGTGCGTCATAGCGTGACCGGAATCAAGGACGATTCCGGAATGCCAGGATCCTGGCGGGGAAAACGTCGCGGCTTGTGGCGGGTTGGTGACTGTTGTGCCTAGCGCCGCGCCAGAACCGCCATGCCGGAGCTCTGCCTCCAGTGGGAACCTGACGGCGCTGGGACCGGTTCGTCTGTCCCCAGATCAACTAGGTCTTCCAGAAAGCGAATCTCCACGTCCCCGGCAAAGCCAGCTTTACGCAGCATCCGCGTCAGCTCCACTGGCGTGTAGAGCCTGATCGAAAGGCTCCACGTCTGCTCGGCCTTGGCGACGCGCCAGCTACCCTGAGACTCCACGCGCTTGTTCTCTTCATCGATCCACCACGACTCGATGATCTCCGCGTCGTCTTCCACGCGCATCGCGGCTGGCATCTGGGCGACGGCTTCGCGCATGCCCGCGCGGTTGGGGAGGTCCATTACAAGAGGCGCGCCGGGGCGGAGGACTCGCGCGACCTCCCCCAAAACCGTTTCGTTATCTCGTTCCGCGAAGTATCCAAAAGTGTTGAACATCATGAAGGCACCCGCCGCCGAATTGCTGCGGGCTGGAAGCGCGCGCAGATCACCGCGCGCCAAGTAGCGCTTCAGTCGCGCACCTGCGTTGAGGAGAAGGTCCTGCGACCAGTCGATTCCCAGGACCGGAACGCCAGCCTTGCGCAGCGGGGCGAGATGCCTGCCGAAGCCGCAGCCGAGATCGAGCACCGGCCCCGTCGCTCCGTTGAACACGCCCTCGAGCGTTTCGACCTCGTCTTCGGTCAGCAGATCCTCGGCGAGAGGGCCGCGATAGAGTTTTCCGTAGAGGGTGGAGAAATAGGTCTGCCACCAGTGGCTTTGAATTGTCATAGGCGCTGATCAGGCTCCGAAAGGAGAATACCCGGGTGAGCGTATGGGTAGTCCTGTGGCGCGCCAAGACTTCTTAACCACTGGTGGCAAGATTTAGTCGGGATGTTGGCTGGTGACTACTTCTTATCTTGTTTCCAGTTAACGATGTCGTCCTCGGTGTTGTCCTGCTTGTCGGGACCTTTCGACCACGCGTCGAAGGTGCGCTTGTTGTGTTCGCCGGGGTACTTGTACTGAAACTCTTCGTTCCACGAATCTGGGGGAAGGATGCC
>JAUIJJ010000322.1 GCA_030431385.1 bacterium
CCCCCCGACGGGAGATACAAAGCATCTGGCCATCGAATTCGCTCAACCGGGTCTCTGTATGGTACGCCAAACCTATCTTTTACTTCTCATCTTCGTCATTCTGCTGACAGCCGGCTGCGGAGCGGTCCGTCGAGACCGATGCTACCTGCCCGAAGTCGAGTACATGAACATGCGGACGATCTTCGAGACGACAGGCAGCTACCAGCGCGTTGCACAAGCAATGGAAGATGACCAGTGGGCCGCATGCGAGATCAATTCCTTCCGCTATCGGCTGAGGAAGGACTTCGGGCTCGACGGCGAGGAATACGACGTCCTGTTCATCGAGGAAGAGCCGGACTCGCGTGGCTTGGGCTACAACCCGGGCCGAGTTGAAGACGTGCCCTAACTCCTGCGGGCCTCTCCTATGCCCTACCGCGCCAAACTCAAGCACATCCTGAAATCCCTCTTTCGCATCAGCGACCCGGAAGCCGCCGAAGGCATCTGGTTCGAGGGAATGTGGCTCAATGACAATGGCGAGCCGGAAGCAGCGAGGGAGGCCTTCGAGCACGCCTGCCTGCTGGATAGTCGTTTCGCCGGTGCTTTTTACAACTACGCCGCGCTCACGGAAAAACTCGAAGGTCCCGGAGAATCGGCGCTGAAAGCGTGGCGCGCGTACGTCCCCGTCGCGGAAAGAGACAATCGACAACCTCGTGATGCCGTGGCTCGTGTTCGGAAGCACATCGAGGAGCTCGAAGAATCGCTCGGCCTGGGCAAGAACTAGCGCCCCGCGACCTTGCTGGCTGCTGCCCTCAAAGCAAACTCGTAGCCCTGTGCGCCGAGTCCACATAGCACGGCCGCAGCGATCCCGCTGATGTAGCTCTTGTGGCGAAACTCCTCGCGGGCGTGGACGTTCGAGAGATGTACCTCATAGATGGGAAGGGAAATCCCCAATAAGGCATCCCGTAGAACGATGCTCGTGTGGGTTAGGCCGCCAGGGTTGATGATCACCGCCGAGTGGGACTCGCGGATCGAATGCAGGTGATCGACAATCTCGCCCTCGTGGTTGCTTTGCAGCGCATCCACGGCGACGCCCAGCTCCTTGCCAAGCTGGACTAACCGCCCATTGATGTCCGCCAGTCTCTCGGTGCCGTAAACATCCGGCTCGCGCGTCCCAAGGAGGTTAAGATTGGGGCCATGGATAATGGCGATGCGCGGGAGGTCTTGGTTCATGGCAGTCTGCTTGCTCCGAAACTGTAAGGTGAGGCTGAAGAGGCGACGATAGTTGCTACGAGGGCAACGCGATTCTCCCCGACCCCCAGCTTGACGTCTCCTACTTTCAGGGCCACCATGCGTCGCCCCACTGGGGCTGACGAGTCTTCTAAAAAGGATCGGTTGTTTTGACTCAGACCAAGTCACACTGTCACAGCATTGCGCTGATTTTGCTCGCGATTGTCATGTTTGGCACGGCGAGGAACGCTCCCGCCACCGAAGGCCTCAATGAAGGCGAGATGCGCCGTTTGGCGACTCTCCAGACGACGGAGTACAGCGATTCGGGCTTCACCATGCACTATCGGCTGGATGTTCCCGACGCTGACAAGGTCCCCATGAGAGGGGACTACGCCTTTTGGATCCTTGCTCCGAAAGATGCCAAGGTCTCCGCGCGGATGCTCTCCGGTGAGTACATCACCATCGGCGAGGACAACCAGACTTACGGCCCGTTCTCCATCGACACCGTGAGCGATTGCGGAAGTTGGCCGCGGTCGGGCATCGTCCCCAAGGCCACCTACGTGGACGACTTTCGTGGGGCGGGGATGTTCAAGGCGAGCGTGACGTTCCTCTCTTCCGCTGTCTCTTCGGAGGACTCAATCGGGCGGTGTCGCCTCCTGCTCACAAGCGCTGACATTGAAGTCACCATCAGTAGCAGCAAGTCGTATACTGAGTACACCGCGCCGGACTTTTCACACTACGATCCGTACCTGAAGTCCATGGTCGAGAAGATCACAGTGAACCCGGAACAACTCGATTTCGCGTGGGAGCCGGTCGAGCAGGTTCGCAATTACGACGGGCTCAAGAAGTGGAATGAGATGCTTCGCGACGCCCACGAGGAAGGGGAGTTGCTGTTCGCACCTCTGCCCGAGGGTGGCGTTTACGAGTTCAGGATGGATGAGTTCGAGCGGAACAACATCAATTGGCGTGACCTCGACGGCGACAAGCTGCGGTTCTTCCTCGGCCACAACGAAATCGCCGTTCTCCCCCGCAACATCAGCAACGGACGACTAAAGCAGGAATCGAGTTTTACTTTCTACGTACCCTTCGACAAGGAGGGGCTGCGGCCGTACGAGCCGTTTTGGGTGCTCTATCACGACGACTATGAGCCTCAGACGCGGGCCGAGTTACGGCCACCAGCGAAGAACAGAACGCTGACCGCACCGGTAGTCGGATACTCCACGAAGGTCATCTTCGAGCCGAACGACTATCACCACTTGCTCCCGCTGGAAGGGCCGCAGCGGCGATGGGCGACGGGCGTCCTCACGCCGGGGAGTTTCATCGACTACGAATTTCATGTGAACGGCCTGTATGAGAAGGCCCAGCCCAGTTTGAAGGTGTGGCTATCGACGTTTGGCTCAGGCCCCGAGCTGAAGGCAAAGGTCTACATCAACGGCAATCTGGCGGGCGACTCGCGCTTTCGCGGCTCGCGCGTCCACGAGCTTTCAGAGCCTTTCGACGCGTCCTTCCTACGCGAGGGGACCAATAAACTCACCATAGAGTACAGCCCCGACCCGACAGCTTCCGGGCAGCCGACGCCTCTTGCTTTCCTTATGGCGAAGGTAGAGGTCCCAGAGGTCACTAGCAAGCTGCCGCCGCAGAATCCGCTGCGCCTGCGCGCCTCGAACGAGGTCTCTCGCCCGATGTCGTTCCCGATCATTGGCGACGAGGACGATCCCTTCAGTGTGTTGGTAGATGCCAGTGATCCCTACAAAGTAACCTACCACGAGTTGACGAGGCATCGCGTTGACAAGCGGACGATGCTGATCGGCGAGCTGAGCGGTCAGGCAGAACGCGATATCGCGTTTGCGGGGACCAGGACTTTTCGAATTCCGACCGCCTGGCGGGTCGGTGCGCCGAGGGCGTTCAACGAGACTTCCGCAGTTACCTATCTCGCCATCTCTCACCAGAGCCTCATCCCGGCGCTGGTGCCGCTTCTCGAACACCGCGAGGACGAGTATGTCGTCGATCACCTCTCGGCGTGGGATTGCTACGCGGCGTTCAACTACGGCGCGGTCAGCTACGAGGCGATTCACAATGCCATTCGCCACACGATGTCGCATCGCGATGGCGGGCGCTTAACCGATGTGTTGCTTGTGGGTGAGGGCTCCGAGACCTGGTGGGAGCTGCGGAAGAGCATGGAAGGAACGACGCGGAACCTGCTGCCAATTTTCGGCTGGGCAGACCCGAATATCGAAATCAGAGGTGACGACAGCTACTCGCTCGTCAGTGGGACAGGAACGCTTCCCGACGTTGAGATCGGGCGCATCTCCGTCAATACGCCGGAGGAACTTACGAAGGTCGTTGATAAGCTCATCAACTACGAGGTCGACCCGCCCGCCGGTGAATGGCTGAACCGGCACATCTTCGTCACCGACGATGAACCCGAGTTTGCCCAAGTCGCCTACGACGTGATGGCGAAGGCGATGGCCGGGCCGAACATTCCTGTCCTGCTGTTCCTGCAAGATTTCCCTTACGAAGACTATTTTCGAATCTACCTGCGCAAGCGCAGTACGGTCATGACCGAAAGCATCATCAGAGAGTTCCAGCGCGGCGCGCGTACGGTAACGTACCTCGGCCACGGCGGCCCGAATCTGTGGTCCGGTGAGCGTATTCTCCATCTGCGGGATATGGACGACATCGACAACAACGGGCGGTTCCCGATGCTCGTCGCTGGTTCGTGCGATACCGGCTGGGTGGATTACCCAGTAGAGCCGGTGCGCGAGAGCCTCGCAGAAGCGATGATCCGAAACGACAAGGCCGGGGCGATCGCCCTTTGGATCCCTATCGCGGGCACCAGCAGCTATGAGCACAACTTTCTCCTCACGGCGTTCTACGACGCGCTCTTCGGGAAGGACTACCGCGACGTCGGCACGCTGACGCTGCTGTCCAAGCTGCAATACTATCTCGACAGGAATAACAGGAACGTCACGAATCAGTTCCTGCTGATGGGCGATCCGGGAACCCAGTTGGTCAAGTTCCCCGAGGAGCTGACCGTCGAATGCGCGCCCGAGGATTTCCTCGAAATCGGTGGCGGGACTCTTCAATTCGCTGGTGAGATTCCCAACATGACTTGGGGTCAGGCAAAGATCACGCTGCTCGACGAAAAGTACCGCCCTGTCGACGAGATCCGCACGCGTGTGTTCCTCAACAGGTTCGCCGGTGAGATGGAGATTCCCATGGTCATCGAGCCCGGCGAGTACCGGTTGGTGGTGACCGCGTGGAACGAGGAAACGCGGCGACAGGCCACGACCCAAAAGCGCATTCACATCCACCCTGCAAAAGCGGCGCTCTCCTGGGAAACGGACCCTCCTTCGGACAAGGTGCTCAATGCCGGTGAGACGATCCGAATCAAGTTCGGCCTCGAGAATCAGTCGCCGACAGAGCTCGTGCGCTCGCGGCTGGTGATTTCCTATCGGGAGTCCGGCGACGTCATGGTGAATTCGCTAGTCTCGGTGG
>JAUIJJ010000323.1 GCA_030431385.1 bacterium
CTACTTATATGTGGGTCCCCACTGCGCGACCGCCGCGTTGGGAGAGTGCACGGGCACCGGGAACGAATATCGAGACAGCTTTCAGATCGGCGGCGCGGGAACGACGATCGGTTCCTCGTCGATGACGCGCGCTTCTATTGAAAGCACAGGTTTGTTAGTAGGTACATACAATCGCTCCGGCGCTCACTCCCCATGGGGCGCGGAAATGTGGTGGAGCTATTCCGACGTCGAGGGCGACGGATGGCTGGCTGTGCGTCGAAACAATGAGGATGTTCACGATTGGTCAAACGGAGGCGCACCCACCGGTCCCGCCGTCAAAGCAACGTGGGATCACCTCGGGGATACCGGCGTGATTGGCTTTCCTTTCATCTTCGGGAACATCCTTATTTATGCATCCGATCAAACAGGAACAGGCGTCGCAACCTACGACATTTCAGACCTTTCGAACCCCGTCTTGCTTGATGTTCTGAAGGAAGAAAACCCTGGAGGTTACTGGCCGGAAATTTACTCTCACTATATATTCTTCCCCAGGCGCGACGGCGAAGGTGGAGCAGGAAGCAACGCGGGGTTTATGGTGGTTGACTTCTCAGACCCGACAGACCTGCGAGTCGTAGCCGATAAGAACTTGGAAGGTTCCAATCAGTATGTAACCTTTCAGGACGAATACGCGTTTATGAATAACTATAAAATCGACATGCGCACCTACGAGCCGGTGTTGGAGTTGGCGACCAACGACACGACACTCGACGCCAGCCAATTCGCGCTACCTGTCGGCAACCTGGTCGTCACCGGAGGCTACGGATCGCTCGGGCCGGGACTCGCGGTCTGGGCTCATCAGGCGGAACCGGATACCCGCGCGCCATACGTTGCCTATCACATACCGAGACCGGACCAAGCGAACTACTCAATTGATTGCCCCATTTCCATGTCGATTCCGGAAACGCTGAAAACGGAAACAATCGTCAACGGCGATTCACTGATCGTCCGTCCGATTGGAGGCGTGGCGATAGATACATGGCATTCTTTCTCTCAGGGAAAGGTGCTGACGATCACGCCCGTTCAACCCTTCGAATTGAATACTACCTACGAAGTCATCATGACGAGCGATATCGAGGATGCGGCGGGGAACGGGCTCGAGCCCTATACCTTCCGGTTTTCGACCGGCGGCAGCGTGAGCGGTGGCAATCAACCACCTTCGATTGCAGCAATCAACGTCACCCCTTCCCCCGGCGCACCGAATGACGAGTTGGCATTCACATGGACTGCCACGGACCCGGAAATGGAAGCAGTGGAATGCCGAATCGACTTCGGAGACGGCACACCTCGCACACCCTGGGGTGCATCCCAGTCAAACGCACATACATATTCAGCCGCAGGACACTATCAAGTCACCGTTCAGGCACGCGATCCTCAAGGGACCGTCGTGGCTCGGTCGCGCACGATTACTGTCGCATCACAACCCACCGCACCGGGTTCAACGTCGAGTAGCCTGCTCGCGCTCGATTCGACCAGTGGTTTAGTATATAAAGTGAATCCTGATAACGACACAGTATCTGCATTGAACACCACTACCCTCACAAAGGAATGGGAAGTAACTACCGAAACCCATCCACGCGGCGTTGCCTTGGCGTCGGATGGGACGATCTGGGTCGCTTGCAGAGACGCAGATTCTATAACCATTCATAACTCGACAACTGGTGCAATTGTCGCAACTCTTCCATTGGAGTACGGTTCCCGCCCAGTCGCGATTGTGCCCGTCCCCGGCGGCAATGACATGCTCGCTACATTCGAAGGAGACGGTACGCTGCGCCGTTACTCAGTCACAACGCGAAGCGAGACCGATCGCGTGACTCTTGGGCCGACACCGAGGGCAATCGCCGTCACTGACGACGGAAATCGCGCCCTCGTGACCCGGTTTATTTCCCCCGAGCATTACGGAGAAGTCTATGACGTATCTCTCGCGGGGTCGATGTCGTTGACGAGAACGATTCAACTAGCAAGAGACCACAGTCTCGACGGAAGCGCATCGGGGCGCGGAGTGCCCAATTATCTGGCCGGAATCACGATCTCGCCAACAGGCGATACCGCTTGGCTCGTTGGGAAGAAAGATAACACTACACGCGGTGAATTCTTTTCTGAATTGCAGCCACTCGGGCAAGACAACACGGTCCGCGCCCTATTGATGGTCATTGACCTCAACACAAACAGCGAAACAAAAACTCTGCGATTAGATATCGACAATAGCGATTCGCCGACCGCCATTGCGTTCAGCCCGCTCGCCGATTATGCGTTCATTACTCTTCAAGGAAACGCACAAGTCGCAGTCGTCGACGTCTTGGAGTTTCTCGACCAAACAAGCCCCGGCGCCGTACATACACGTTGGAACACCGGGCTGGCCCCGCAGGGTGTCATCTATGACGAAACCAATTCGCGTTTATTCACGAGCGACCTGATGGATCGAAGTATCACCTCTATTGATACTGAGGTTTTCCTTCAGTCTGGTTCTGCAAATGTTCCCTCACTTACGATAGGTGTTGTCGAACATGAGAAGTTAAACCCCGAGGTTGTATTGGGGAAACAGCTATTCTATAACGCCTCCGACCCGCGCATGAGCGCGGAGGGTTACATGAGCTGTGCGACCTGTCACGTCGACGGAAGTCACGACGGCCGCACATTCGATTTCACCAATCGGGGAGAGGGCTTTCGCAATACTACTGATCTGCGAGGGCGTTCCGGAATGTGGCATGGCCTGGTTCATTGGTCTGCGAACTTCGATGAGATTCAAGATTTCGAAAATGACATTCGTGACGGTTTCGGAGGTACGGGGTTCATCGACGACGGAGACTATATCAGTGTCGCACCAACGCTCGGCGACCCCAAAGCGGGACTTAGCCCCGATCTCGACGCTCTGGCATCTTATGTGACATCTCTCGGTACACAGTCACTCCCGCGCAGCAATCATCGCAACACCGACGGTAGCCTTTCGGAAGCGGCCGAACGCGGACTGTTGTTTTTCAACTCCAACAATTGTGCATCGTGTCACAACCCTACCACCGACTTCATCAATCGTTCCCAGCAGTTCGTGGGTACATTGAAAGAATCATCAGGCGGTCGCCTCGGCGGCGCGCTAACAACCATAGATACACCTACGCTCTTGGGCGTTCACGCAACAGCTCCCTATTTCCACGACGGAAGTGCGGCAACCCTGGAGGACGTGTTTACTATAGCTGGTGGAAGGTTGCTTCAGGCAGAGGATGCTATCCACACCGGCGCAGCGGTCGCGCAAGACGTCACTTGGGAATATATGAAGCATTGGCATCAGGGTGAGTTCGCCGCGATGGAAGGGGCCGGGTCGATTGAGTTTGATAACATCGATACCGTCGGAGGGATTGGCTACATAGACATTCGCTACAATTCGGGTTACGGCGATACTGCAATCACAATTGCAGTCGAGGGGCCGAACGATACATCTGTAGTAAATGCCACCCTCGCACAGACACCCAACGATCCCGGCTGGCGAGCAAACGAATGGAGGCAATCCCGCCACCAGGTGCTTTTCGAAAACGGTACGAATTCAGTAACAATCGCGAGGGGTTCCGGCGGTGCACAATTCCGCATTGACGATGTTCTCATTACAACCCCGCTCGATCTCCAATCGGCCAACGCACACGTCAGAACATTCAATGGAACTGAACTTGAGGATCTCGTCGCCTACTTAAACTCGCTCGACGGAAGCGACGCGGCGACTCCCACAATCGAAGTGTCACGAACCGCGCCGATCGCAATGGGCGAGACAGATACGGTCACGATTCCCAATGGCGAGACAACTGTCGAAGCGATCTATACAATAGATAACACCGGCACCGGACCCCTCAATTTGGGAAGGTTTCGCATTGTCGGGAGTTACGGTATCACCATCAGTAGCCACCCCGCGCCCAATGTTCTTCCTGGTGAGAGCACGGAACTGATAGTCGAAGTTCCGCTATCAGCAGTGGGCACGACATCAGAGATCACCGCGTGGGCAGACGGGTCGATGCTCGCAGGAAACACCGCCAATTGGTCAGTAGAAGTCACCGGCGAACCCAGCGTAGCAAGCGACGCATTCATGATCTTCTAAACTGAGCGCACGCTCGGCCGCAGCAATATCATCGTCACTATTGCTATTTGTGAAAAGATGGCCATGGGAGTGGGAGGGGTGAGTGCTGGTTGCAGGGTAGTGGATATAGCTGGAGAATCTCACTACCCGGTCCGCAGATTTAGCAGGACACTCAAGAGACGCCGTGACGTACACAGATACCAGGGTTGACGTGCTCGTCCCTTGGCTTAGGTTTCGATCCTGACCCACAGGATCTCTGTCGATTCCACCAGTTCAAATTCAGCGCGTTGGAAAGAGTGCCTACTCTCGTAGCTGAAACGGTTCCTTACTTGTTTACTGACTTGCGTGGATTCAATACTTCGAGCGGGGGAGGCGGCAGGTAGGTGAGTGGTTCGTTGTCTGTGATGTCGAATTGCTCCGAAAGGGCTTTGGCAAGCCGCCGCGCCAACTGTGGCTTCGCTCCCACCAAATTAACGGTTTCGGCGCTATCTTCGTCGTGGTCGTACAATTCCGCACCGACGAGTTCGCCCGTGGAAACTCGCCGCCATTCTGTGTATCTATAGTGCCCATCTGTTAACGAGTACCCCATCACCTCGGCGGGTACGC
>JAUIJJ010000324.1 GCA_030431385.1 bacterium
ATCACGGACGTTCCTTGCTCGTAGAGCTGTTCCGGCGTGCCCGACCACGTAATCTCAGTTGGATTTGCTGAAGTGATGATATGGATGGTGGCTTCTTTCATGGCACGCCTGCGGCGCAGCTCGGTCAGTTCGTTCAAGGTGAGCCGAACGGTTTCCATCTGGCCTTCAGGGTCGGTCACGACGCCGCCATTCTCGATAATGACGAAGAAGGTTGGTCGTACGACGCGCCGGCCATCTTCACCCAGCCCACCGGCCAGCACAACTCCGGCAGGTTGGAAATCACGACCAACGACAACTCGAACAGCTTCGGGTTCTGGGAGTCCCCCATGTTTACCATCGGAAGCGACGACGTAACGCGGGGAATTCTCATCGGAGGCAGCACCGGATCTAGCTCGCTGTTCCGCACGACGTTTAACTTCGATTCAAACGTCGTCGATCAATCCATGGTCCCGACCATCCGCGGCAGAAGCTCCTCCGCCGACTTCCAGCAGTCCGACGTCTACGTCGTGACCTCAGCTGGCAACGGCGCGTTCTCGCCGAGCGCGGCTGGAACCGATTACGTCCAGTACTTCAGCCAGCCAGCCGGCCAGGATCAGTTCCGCCTCGACTTCGATGTGCTGAACTTCGATACGACCGATTCAGCCGTATCAACAACCGGCCTCGGCCGCGTTGTCGTTGAAGCGCTGACCAGCCTGACTCTGACAGACGAGATCATCGTGACCTCGCCCGCGCTAGACTTCAGCGGAATGGCGACGAACGGCTTCACCAGCCGCGACGCCGCGCCAGCTATCACGGCCCCGCTCTTCGCAGCGACAAACGACGGTCTCGAGATTCGCGGCAGAGACGCCGCGTTGCTCGGCGGAAGCGTCGACAATATCGACCCTGATATCTTCGGATTCTGGGGTGCTGAGACGACCATTCCGTTCAACGCCGACCGACTCTACCGAGTCGCGTTCACAGTCACTACAGACGCCGTTGATGCTGAAGACGTCCCTGCCTACCGCCTCCGTGCGAACGACAGCAGCCTTCAGTTCAGCGCCTACGTGAACATCGAATCCCAGAACCAGGGCTCGCGAATCCCCACGGCGGGCAATTCCGAAACCTACTTCCTGTGGATTCAGTCACCCGCCGGAATCGCTGGAAACTCGTGGATCTTCTCCTTCGACTATCTCTATAGTCAGGTAACCGGAAACGATCCAACGATCCGTGTCACACTCCAGTCGCTGGAAGTTCGTTCTTACGAAGTTCCCTAAGCGCCACCTTCAACGAAACAAGCAAGTCACTGCGGCCCCGGAAAACTCCGGGGCCGCAGTCGTTTCTACCCCACATTGCTTGCCCTTCGAACACATGATTCGATCGTGCCGACCTGCCACGAATACGTGCGGAGTTGGCAAACTTTTGTTGGCGCACGGATGAGATCGGCCGACTCTTAGGGTGCAGCCAATGAGGCACGGTATTGTGCTTCTTCCATCGAGGCATCGATTCTATTGGTCTACGAGCAAGCAATCCAGGCGGTCCGCGAATTCGCCGACATGTTGGCTCGCGAAGACGCGTGGCCCGGTTATCGTGCTTATCTGGAATCCCGGACACGCGGCCCCAAGGGCCCGGCGGGAGTCCTGCTCTCCGAGTTCATCCGCGAAGCACTCGCCTGGGGAGAACCCGATCGCCGTCGATTTGCCCAATGGCTCTTTATCGAAATTGAGTCCCGCGAGGTCCCCGTTCGCTGGCGCTTCGCCGGACAAGCTGATTTCCGAATCTTGCCAGTCGAATTGCAAAGGGAAGTCCTCCTACCGACCCTTCGCAATTGGATCGCCGACTCGCCTGACGACCCCTCCCCCTATCGATGGCTGGGAATTTATCTGAGCTCGGAATTGCTCGACCCGAACGAGAGTCTCCGCTCTCTTGAATCCGCAATCATCCGCGACCCGTCACCGCTGCTCCCGCGTCTCGTGCTCGCCCGGCGGCTAATGGACCAAGCATGGATCGGCGCGCGCACGCTCCCGGAATCCTATTCGGGCGACCTCGCTGTGGGGATCGAAAGTCTGGAGCTTGCCCATGCCTACATTCATCAATTCAAGGACGCCGCGATTCGGGAGCCGATGAGAAGCGATGCCTCACACTACATGAGCATTCTTGTCGATTTTGAGGAGTTCCTCGAAGAGGGTGTAGGTGATTTCGCTGCGTGGTGTCGTGAACGCGACCGGGATTACCCTTGGGCCAAACCCGGCTACTGGCGCCCTTGATCGAACCCGTTTCTCCTTGCACGCAAACTGATGCTCCGGCCAACTCACCGACCATGGTTAATGAGCAACTCCCCTACCACAAGAGCAGTACTGACGACGATCTGCTACCCGTCGTGAACGACCGAGATGAAGTCATCGGGAGTGCGCCCCGCCGGGAAGTACACCTCAAGTGCTTGCTCCATCGGGCGGTCCACGCGGTCGTCGTCGATGGGAAGGGGAACGTGCTCCTGCAACTCCGCAGCATGCTAAAGGACAGCCACCCGGGTTGGTGGGACATCAGCATGGGCGGCCATGTTGATGTGGGTGAAACCTACGAAGCCGCCCTGACGCGTGAGCTCCGTGAGGAACTCGGAATCGACGCCACGGGTCGCGAGGTAGCCCGACGCGATGCCACGGTCGAGAGCGGTTGGGAGTTCGTTCGTATCTATGAGGTCCACTGCACCGGCCCGTTTTCACCTGCGAAGTCAGAAATCGACGAACTGCGGTGGGTGACCACCGACGAACTTCTTGAAAGGGCAGACCCGGGCCACGATGATCCCATGTGGCGCATCACGCACTCGGGCCTTTCCAGTATCAGGTTATGGGCAACGAAACAGAACTCCTAACAGTCGGCGAGCTCGTCACGCGCAGCGCGAATTGGTTGGCGGGGCGGGGTCTCGAATCGCCACGGCTTGATGCAGAGCTATTGCTTGCAAAGATCCTCAATTGTGATCGGCTCCGCCTTTACATGGATTGGCCGAAGCCGCTCACAGAATTGGAGATCAGCGCCTATCGCGAATTCATCCGCCGTCGCGGGCAGGATCGCGAACCCGTCGCACGGATCACGGGCACCCGAAACTTTTACGGGAGAGACTTCATCGTCACGCCCGACACCTTCGTGCCGCGTCCGGAAACCGAAGGCCTCGTCGAGCGCGCGATTTCGTGTCTGGAAAAGTCCAAAGCCACCAGCGACTTTCGAGCAACGGTCCTGGAGATCGGTACGGGTACCGGTTGCATCATCGTCACCCTTGCGGCGGAGTCGGGAAACCATCACTTTATCGCGACAGATGTTTCGCCCGGCGCGATCTCCACGGCGAAGACGAACGCCCGACGTCACGAAGTCGAAGGGCGAATCGAGTTTCGCCTCGGCGAAGATTTCGCCGGTTGGGATGGCTCTCTCGACATGATCGTGAGCAACCCGCCCTACATCTGTACCGCCGAGATCGAAGAGCTCGAACCGGAGGTCAACGTTCACGACCCGATGGCGGCACTCGACGGCGGAGTGGATGGCCTCGACGTTGTCCGGCGCATCGAGCTCGAAGCACGCCAACGTCTTAACCATGGCGGCTGGGTGCTCCTCGAAGTCGGCGACGAACAAGGCCCGGCATGCCATCAGATATTCGAATCCAGGAAGTATTGGAACGACATCAAAATCGAGAAGGACCTCGAAGGGCGCGACCGCTACGTCCTCGCCCAAAGAAGTAACTCCAGCGCGGAATAAGGACCACCGAAGCACTCATGGGTATCACCGGAACAGACATCAAACGCGAAGATTCAGAACGCGCATTTCTCGTTGGAATCAGCCGCGACGGATTGACTCGACGCGAGGCCGAAGAGCACGTCGAGGAACTTGAAAGCCTCGTTTCGACGCTCGACATCGAGACGTGCGGAAGCCAAGTCGTGGTCCTGCGCACGCCCTCTTCCGCCTATCTCGTCGGGACAGGCAAGGCCGAGGAGCTGAAAGTCGCGGCCGAAGCTGCCGATGCCGATGTCATTGTTTTCGACGACGACCTGTCTCCTGCCCAACAGCGCAACTGGGAGAAGCTAACAAAGAAAACAGTGATCGATCGCAGGGAAGTCATTCTCGACATCTTCAATTCCCGGGCGCGGACGCGAGAGGCAAGGCTTCAGGTCGACCTCGCGCGCCACGAGTACGAACTCCCTCGCCTCAAGCGAGCGTGGACGCACCTTGAGCGTCAGCGTGGCGGCGGCGGGTTTGTCGGCGGCGCGGGCGAAGCCCAGATCGAAGTCGACCGTCGTCTCGTCAGGAACTCGATCTCGAAACTGAAAAGTGAACTCGAGGAGGTGCGTCGCCAACGCGCCACTCAACGCAAGGCCCGGCAGGGTATTCCTGTTCCCACAATCGCACTCGTTGGCTACACCAACTCGGGCAAGTCAACACTGCTTAATCGCCTCACGAATTCAGAAGTTCTCGCGGAGAACAAGCTCTTCGCAACGCTCGACCCGACGACGCGTCGCCTCGATCTTCCCAATAATCAAACGGTGCTCCTGAGCGATACCGTCGGCTTCATTCGCAAACTCCCCCACTCGCTTGTCGACGCATTCAAAGCGACATTGGAGGAGGCCCAGCTTGCGGACTACCTTCTACACGTCGTCGACGCGAACCACCCGGCTGCGCTCGATCACATGCACACCACGGACGAAG
>JAUIJJ010000006.1 GCA_030431385.1 bacterium
TGCAAGACCTTTTAATTCATTATCATAAATAGCTACTCTTTTTTGTCTCTCAGATACAAATTCATCAAGTCTATCCATTTGAGACCGTCCAAGTCTTGCATGAAGATCTGTCATTCTATAATTAAAGCCGAGCAGATTAAAATCAGGCAGAATATAAGGCCGTGGCCCCTTATGGCGCTGCTCTTCTGAAATAGACGCCCCATGATTGCGCAGCATATTCATTGTATCGGCATAAGCCGGGTCATTCGTCGTAACCATACCCCCTTCACCTGTGGTAATGGATTTACGCGGATGGAAAGAAAATGACGCCGCATCACCCAATCCACCAGCTGGAACACCTTGATAAACTGCCCCAGCCGCACATGCTGCATCTTCAATGACTTTCACATGATCAGGAATGGCTTGACGAATAGCTTCCATGTCGGCGCATAAACCAAACAGGTGAACTGGAATAATCGCCTTCGTACGCGAGCGGACCAGATTTTTAACTGAATCGGGATCAATGAGCATGGTGTCTTCGTGAATATCTGCAAAGATCGGAGTCGCGCCAGTCAGGCGGACCGCTTCCACGGTTGCAAAAAAAGTGTGCGACGGCAGAATCACTTCATCGCCAGCGATGATATCAAGCCGCTCCAAAATCGCGTGAAGGGACGTCGTGCCATTGGACGCCCCGATGGCGAAGTCGGTGTTACAGAACTCGCCCCACTTATACTCAAAGGTTCGCAGCTCGGGGCCGTTGATGTATTGACCATGATCGAACACACGCGTCAGTGCTGCACCGATTTCCTTGGAGATCCTGCTGTGCAGCTTCTTGAGGTTTAGAAAAGGATATCTGATTTCAACTTCGCTCATGGCTACTCCCTGTCTGCCGGGGTCATTCCGTCGGAATCGGCGAGGACCTCCGCTGGGGAGACCGATGCGCCGTTCAGTTTCATGGACCTGTCGAGCGCTTCGAGCACTGCCTGCACTCGGAGAGCCTCCTCGCCGGAACCTGTGGGGTCGTCCCGGGTTTCAACACACCGAAGAAAGTGACTGACTTCCTCGGCGAGAGGTTCGTTCTTCTCCACCGGGATCGACTCTTCCTGACCTTGCCTGATCAGGAGCTGCCAGCCTTCCATGGTTCCCGCCGGGTCAGTCCGGGGAACCTCTTCAATACGCCTATGATATAGCCTCAAAGGGCTATGTGAGTCAACATCGTCGTAGATCATCATCCGTTCGCTGCCGATGATCGTCATCTGGCGAACCTTGACGGGATTCATCCAACTGACCTGTACCGATGCCATGGCGCGGCCGGGAAACTCGAGGACGCACAGGGCGATGTCCTCTTGTTT
The DNA here is from genome assembly GCA_030431385.1 of bacterium. Classification (GTDB taxonomy): domain Bacteria; phylum Sumerlaeota; class Sumerlaeia; order SLMS01; family SLMS01; genus JAUIJJ01. The sequence continues at coordinate 1,332 of JAUIJJ010000006.1, forward strand.
TTGCCCTTCGTAGAAGGCAACGCCCCTCGCACTGACCTGAGTCGGCAGGTCACCAAGCCAGTAAGATCGAGATATCGTGAGGCGCGAGATTCCACAGCGCGTTGACGTCGCCTCGAATTCTGCCGAGGGAAAGCCTCTGCGCGAGGATCAGCTTCGGCGTTCCCAGCGTCCCCTTCTCGATTTCACTGCGCACCTGACGCACTGCCGGATTGAAGAGAAAGGTGTGGCCAACCATCAGCACCCGCGAACGGGAGCGCGCCAACTCGACGAGACTGCGCGACTCCTGAACGGTCAACGCCAACGGTTTCTCGACGAGCACGTCCTTGCCCGAGTTGAGCAGCAGCGCGACTTGCGCTCCGTGGAGGCCAGCCGGCGTCGCGAGTACCACCGCCTCGATGTCCGTTCGCGCGGCGACTTCCTCGACGCTCGAAACGAGATCGGCGTCGGGATGAAACTCGGCGAACTCCTTCAAGCGCGTGGAGTCAGCATCGCACAAAACCGCGACCTCGCAGTCCGGATTCTCACGCAGATTTCGTAGAAGGTTCGGGCCCCACTGGCCCAAACCGCACATGGCGACTCGTATGGTCAATTCAGTTCCTTCACAGGCGGCGGCGGGCTGAGAAGGCGCAGCCGACTGACAGTTTCGAGTAGGTAGATGTGCCCGGTGTTCGGGCACGTCCATTGGCCACCCACCACGATCGGTGGGAGCTTTTCTCCATAGATGCTCATCCAGCCGGTGCCTCGCGCCGGGCAGCCGATGACGAGCGCGAAATCCGGCACGTCGCGAGTCACCGTCGCGCCCGCGCCGATGAACGCCCAACGCCCGATCGTTACGCCACAGACAATTGTCGCGTTCGCGCCAATCGTCGCGCCTCGCTTTACAAGGGTCGGCAAGAACTCGTGCTTCCGGTCAATTGCCGCACGAGGGTTTGTGACATTCGTGAAGACGCAACTCGGTCCGCAGAAAACTTCGTCTTCCAGTGTAACGTCCTCGTAAATCGAGACGTTGTTCTGGACCTTGCAGGCGCGCCCGATTTTGACGCCTTTCCCGATGTAGGCACCCTGCCCAATGTTCGAGCCAGCACCAACCTCAGCGTCCTCCCTCACGTGGCTGAAGTGCCACACACTCGCCTTATGTCCGATGGTACACGGAAGATCGACTACCGCAGTTTCGTGAATATTCGCCGTTGATTCAATCAAGCAAACTGCTCCCTCAGGCTGGATTCTAGTCGCTCGACGGGACTGTGCAGTTCCCTCCCCGTGGGCGCAAGGGATTGGCAGCGGGCACCGAGGCGCCGCGCCTCCCGGGCGAGGTCGACGAACAGCTCATCCCAACCGGGGGAGAGCACCGGATCCATTTCGTTCGGGTGATGAACGGTGACGAGCGCGCCACCGGTTTCGGCGACGGCCTCCATCTGACCGCGAACTTGGTCGAAGGCTTCTTCCTGCGTCATCTTGCGAAAGTAGCGGAACTGTGTGTCCATGGCGGCGGGGGAGAGCTCGATCAGTTTGGGGCCGATACGAAACGGAAAGGCCGTTCCCCGCCGAAAACCCTCGCGTGCCCCGAATCCCAGGCTGCTATCCACCAGCGGTTCGCTCGCTGGAAGTACGTAGTCCAGCTGCTCCATTGTCCTCAGATAGTGCGCCCGATGCACGATCGCCGCTCGCCCGCCGAGAATCCGCTGCAACCGCTTGAACTGGCTGCGGAAAAAGTCGCCGCCGCGATCGCGCGTTGCGTAGCTGCTGTGGAGTCCGATCTCGTGGACACCATTTTCGAGCACTGCTTCCAGTTGGTGGATCAGTGAACGGGACTTTCGCAGGTCATAGCTGTCCAACCGCACCTCACGAACGACCTGAACGAAGATCGTCATAGGCACGCCCAAGCCCTCCATCATTTCGCCAAGGGAACGGACAGAAAGGTACGGGTCGCCGTTCGGATTGAGCAGGCTCTTGATCGCCGTTTCGATGAACGGAACGACGGCGGTTGGCCGCTCGCGGAAGAGCCTCCGCGCAGAGCGCACCGCGCCACCGTTGCGAAACATCCCGGCGGAATCGAGGTCGAGCGTTGCGCAGAAGTACCACGGCAACGATGGCGCTTCCCGCTTGGCCGCCTTGAAAACTTTATCGAGAAATCGCGCCGCGAGCTGATCCAGAAACGGCGCATCGAGAAGCCCTTTCTGGTAAAGTCGAGACGCCTCGAACTCGAAGCGTCCGTGGTGGTCGAGCGCGTCCGCACCCTCGTCCCCACCACTCAGAAAGTGACTCACGAGGCCGAGAAGGTTGAAGGTCAATGGCGCGCCGTCGCCCGCGGCAAGCCACTCCATCGCCGCATCCAAGCTACGCGCATCGTTGCTGGGAATTGCCACGTCTGCGGAATCGGGCTCTGCTCCGCTGAGGGCGATGACGACTTCGGCCCTCTCGGGCGCGGTGAGCTCCAACGAGGAGCTCGCCCTGCCGAGAATCCATGCAAGCGCGTACAGTTCGCCGTCGCCGAGAACTTCCCGGCAACGGACCCCAACGCGGATCGGGTTGAGAGCTGGCAAGGGGCTACGCCTGCGACTTGTCTTCGGGTGAATCGTTCTCGCTCTCGCGCTCGGCGACTTCCCTCACGACGTAAAGCGGGCGCCCCTTTACCTCGTCGAAAACGCGACCGAGATATTCGCCCAGCAATCCGATGGTGATGAGCTGAACGCTGCCCAGGAACAGCACCGTCACGACCGTCGACGCCCAGCCGGGAACCGTATTCCCCTGCATGGCCGTCGAGACAACATTGATGCCGTAGAAGAAGGAAAACGTCGCGGCCGCAAGCCCCAGCCACACGGCGAACTGGAGCGGGACCCAGGAGAAACTCGTGATCGCGTCGAAGGCGAAACGAACCATTTTCCGCAGCGGGTAATGGGTCTCGCCAGCGATGCGGGCTTGGCGGACATACTTCACCGGCTCTTGGCGAAATCCGACCCAAACGAACATGCCCCTCAGAAAACGATTGGACTCCCTGAGCGAAAGCACCGCGTCGAGCGCGACCCGATCGATCAGGCGAAAATCCCCCGTATCGACTGGCAGGTCGATCTTTGTAAGAAAGCGCATGAAACGGTAGAAAGCGGCGGCTGTGATCTTCTTGAAGAACGTCTCGCCCTCGCGTTTTTCACGCTGAGCGTAGACGACATCAGCGCCCTCGCGCCACTTCGCCAGCATCTCGTTGACGAGTTCCGGCGGGTCTTGAAGGTCCGCGTCCATCATGACGATGACGTCGCCACGAGCGTGATCAAGCCCGGCAGTCAGGCAAAGCTGATGGCCAAAGTTTCGAGATAAGTGAACGCCACGAATCCGCGCGTCCTTGTCGACGAGGTCGTTGATCACCAGACCCGTGTTGTCGCGGCTGCCGTCATTGGCGAGGATGATCTCGTACTTCTCGCCAACCTGATCGAGGACCTCCGTGAGCCGCTCATACAGATGGGGGAGCGACTCCTCCTCGTTGTAGCAAGGGATCACGATGGAGATAAAAGGATGCTCGGGGCGCTGTTTGGGTGTGTATGTGGTCATTTGTCGAGACGCTTGAGGAACGCCTGCATTTCCTTCACCGTTTGCAAGTCACCGCGCTCGTCGGCGACCGCGATGCCCTTTTCGTAAACTTCGCGAGCCCGGGCCGTATCACCGGCGTTACGCCAACAGTCGCCGCAAAATTTCCACGCAGCGGAGTAATCCGGCTTGAGCTCAAGACTCCGCTGAAAGGCCGACGCGCCCTCCAGGAACTGACCGTCGTCGAGGTAGAGCTTCCCGAGCATGAACCATCCGGTCGGATCGTCCGGGTCAATTTCGAGGAGGGCTTTGAGCCTGCCGATTCTGTCGATCTGGTTCTGATCCATAGGTCACCTGTGGGCGCCGTTTTTCTCGGGTGATTCACATTAGTCGTCAAGCGTAGCCGGGGCGGAGGGGCGAGGTCGAATTGACAGCGCTCGCGCCGGGTGCGAAGAAATCAGCATCTTCATTCGCGGGCCGCGCGAGTGTGGCTTCTCCTTGTCCACTCGGCCGTCGGCCCCTTATGGCTGCCAATCATTTTCACTCTCAGGAGCGCGACACCTACATGACTAGAAAAATTCTGTATCTGTTTATCCTCAGCTCAGTTCTCGGTTTTCTCGCTGGCTGCCCCGAAGGCGGCAATCAGGGGAACGGTTCAAATCCAGGCGGGAACTCGACACCTCGCGCGCAAAAGGGGAAGAATCCCAAGCGTCTCGTCATGAACATCGGCACCGAGCCCGGTTCCATCGATCCCAGCTTGGTGGAAGGCATCCCTGCCGCCAAGATCATGCAGGGGCTCATGGAGGGCTTGATCAGCCTCGACGAGAATTGTGAAGCCCAGCCCGCCGCCGCCCTTAGCTGGGAGCACAACGACAACGCCGACGAGTGGACCTTCCACCTCCGCGAAGGCGCAAAGTGGCACAACGGCGACCCCGTCGTTGCCGGCGACTTCGTTTACGGCCTCAAGCGAATCCTGACCTCATCCAACACTGCTCAGTATTCGCAGTACGTCGCCGATCACTTGGCGGGCGGAATTGAATACTATAAGGCGGGCGGTCTCGACGGCGACGCGGAATTCACATCCGCCGCCGCCCCCGACGATTCGACCCTCGTGCTTCACCTCTCCAACCCGACGCCCCACCTCCTCGCCGTCATCAGCCACTCCTCCTGGCTGCCGATCAACGAGCGCGCTGTAAAGGAAGCGGGAACGGGATGGGCAATGGCGGGCGGCACCTTCGTCGGCAACGGTCCCTTTGAACTAAAGAGCTACTCTCCACGCGACAGGCTCGTGATGAGCAAGTCCGACCAGTATTGGGCGAAGGACGACATCTTCTGGGAAGAAGTTGAAGTCCGCTTCATTGAGGAAGAAAATACCGAGAACACCGCGTTCATGACTGGCGAGTTGGACATCACTGAGTCTATTCCGCTCCCACTCATGGATCAGTTCCGCGAGACTGACGAGTTCTTCACTAGCCCCTACCTCGGAACCTACTATGTCGGGTTCAACGTGGAGAAGGCACCCTTCGATGACGTACGCGTCCGCCGGGCTTTCAGCATGGCGATCAACCGCAACTTGATCGTTGATCGAGTAACACGACGCGCCGAGCCAGTCGCCAAGGGGCACATCCCCATCGCCCTCGCCAGCGCAGATCCTGAGTACGCGACCTTCCGCGAACGAGCTGGCGACCTCATCGGCCCCCAAGACATCGAGGGCGCGAAGGAATTGCTCAAGGAAGCTGGCTACGACGAAAGCAACCCGCTTCCCCAAATCGAGTACCTTTACAACACATCCGACGAACACAAGCTCATCGCCGAGCAGTTGCAAGCCATGTGGACCGCGATGGGCGCTGACGTCCGCCTGCGAAATGTGGAATGGGGCGTCCGCCTCAACATGACCGCAGCCGGGGAGTTCCAGTTCGCGCGCCTTGGGTGGATCAGTGACTATCTCGATGCGATGTCGTTCCTCGATCTCTTCACGACAGGCAACCCTCAGAACGATCCTAACTTGGCAAACGCGCGCTATGACGAACTCCTCAAGCAGGCGCGGTCGGAGCCTGATCCCATAAAGCGGGAAGGGCTGATGATCGAAGCAGAGAAGATCCTCATCGACGAGGAAGTCGCCGTCGCGCCACTTTTCTATTACACAGAACCTTTCCTTCGTCGCACGGAGATCAAGAATCTGAAGCGCAACGCCGTGGGCGATTTGCTCTATACTCAGGCATATCGCGAAGTACCACCTGCCGAGTAACCAATAGCAAGTAGGACAATCAAAGCGCCCTCCACGGTCCATACCGTGGAGGGCGTTCTGCATTTTGGGTTTTTGGTTGCGGTGAGGCTCTCCACTCCTCAGTCAGTTGGCACCGACGAACGAAACTCTAACGCTAATCGAAGTGATGAATGGCAAACCGTAAGAATCGAAAATCGACCTCGCCGAGGGCCGAGAGTAGCCATGCTCCAGAGATCGACGCTGTTCAGAATCCGCCGAAGGAATTGTCGAAGCCTTGGGTCTATGCAGCATTACTTCTAGTTGTGTTGTTTGCCGCGATTACGCTGTTTGAACTCGGATCGCGCAGTCTGCACATCGATGAAGTTGCGACCATCAACGAGGGCGCGCGGCGAACCGGCGATAGTGAATACCAAAAGCAACACGCCTGGTTCCTCGATGCGTACTATTGGTATGGTCAGGGGAAAGCGTCTTTGACCGCGCTGCGAGCGCCATCACTTCTGGCCTCATTGATTGGAATCGGAGTCCTCGCGTTTCTTTCATGGAAAGTACGCGATTCGCAGGCACTGTTCTTTGCCGTATTCTTGACGCTATGTATTCCCCTCTTCTGGCAATTTTCGGCGCGTATGCGTTTCTACGGTTTCCTATTCCTGTTCGGGGCGGGGAGTTTGTGGGCACTGTGGGAGGTTTGCAAAGGATGGATTGTTGTACCACTCATCGCCAATGGGATGCTAAGTGTCATTGCGTATAAGTTTCATCCTGCGGCGTTGCCGTGGCATGGTTTTGTTTTTCTAGCGACGCTCGCCGTTGCTATGTATATGACATGGTCGGAATGGAAGTCCCCTGGCCAATTGAGCGAGTTTTGGGAGAAGCGAAGAAACGTGGTCATGAAATCTCGGCTGGCATGTTTGGCACTGACGTGCTTGGCACTGATTTTCGGCTGCATTCGCTTCGGACCCGGTGCCATCAAAATGGCAGGGGAGTTGCGCACACGAAGAGGGAATACTTCCGACGAGTTGTTAGAGAGTGGCAGGTCGGTCACCGATATTGTAGCTCACGCCTCGGAATGGATCGGCGAAGGCGCGTTCGCGTGGATTCATTGGATAGCGGTGGCCGTCTTCGTCGTATTCATCAGTATTGGCGTGGCATCTCAATTCCGCAGTAAGGCAAAGCTTTTTTCCTGTTTGGCGATCAGCGCGTTGTTTATTCACTATATACTCGCGTATGTATTGGGAAGTAGCGCGGTTTTTTCCATTAAGTATCTGACGTCCTCACTTCCGACGCTCCTCCTCTTCTCTGCTGTCGGTACATCCGCGCTCCTCGCGTTTCTTGCCTCACTGATGCCGCAAAGGGTATTTGCTATCGCGTCAGTGTTCGTACTGCTACTTCCGATAGTCATAGTAGGAAGTTCGGACATTAGTTCCCGGCTTTCTGGCGACGCGACGAATGCTCTCACAATTGGAACAGTCATTCAGGATCAGCACCGGCGAAGCGGAGCGCCGAACCTCCTAGCGCCTGTTGCCCTCCACGAAGTCATGGAGTTTCATTCAGACCTTGGAATGATCAAGCCGGTGATTCGCGCTGAGCGCGAAGCTGTTGGCGAAGCTTCAGCCTTTACATTGATCCTGCGTTCTCCCGATTTCTTTAAGGCAGAGATACTAAAGGTCGGCGTCGACGAGATAGCAGGTGTCCCTCTCGAGTACTTCAGTTCATTCGGACCGTTTATGTCCAGTAGCCATCCTGACTTTAGCTATAACCTTTGGACGCCAAACGCCGATGTCGTACTGGCGGCCGGTATGGAAACGTCCATCGCTGGACAGGCGACTGCGCTATTCATGGAACCCGGGTCATGGATTGTGGAAGGCAAGCTTGCAGCAACACCACCGCTGGCCGACGATGCTTTCGTTATCGAACAACCCACGTCGATCTCATTCAGTGGTAATGGAAAGCTCGTACCAGACTATTCAGCACCTGCGATCAGGCACGCCGCCACCGCCCAGGCCGGACCAATCAACGAGTGGAACCGTCCCATGCACTTCGGCGAAAACCCGGGTTACTATCTCGCCCACAACGAGACCGTGGAATACGAGTTCACCTTCCCATCAGAAGCCAGCTCGCTGACGATTACAACTCAGCCGGATCTTCCCGCCGGGGGAGCTATAGCGATTGGATTTAATGACGATTTAAGTGGTATCTATGGATTACAAGAAACCGATTCTACTGAGTTAAACTCGCTGCAAATTGAGATCCCACCAAGTTTATGGGGGAAAGTCGGGCGCGTTTGGCTTACATTCGTTGGCGAAAACTCTGCGAGAGAAAGCGATAGCGAAGAGGTGCGTGCTCTCAAACTCTTGAATCTCACTCTCGAGGCAGGTCCACTCGACGGTTACACACCGAACGGGATGGGAAGCATCCCGCTCACTGCTGAAGGCATGGGCATTCCTGTCGGCGAGTACGCTTTCGACAACGCCAATGCCGCCAGCCAATGGAACACGTCGATCACGAAAGACCTTCCGGTCATTTTTTCCGTCGAAGACCAGAAACTGAAGATGAAGCTCCCGTCGGTCACGACTTCTCACATCGCGTTTTCGTCTCCTGTGCCGATTCGCCCCGGAACGTACATCACTCCCGAAACGGAGACTCGAGCAATCAACACCGGAGAAGCCTCCATTGTCTCTGGCGTCATCTTTCTGGACGAAAGCGGTGCCCAACTCAGCCAGGCGCTGCTGTCGCAACTTCCCATCGACGAGGGGATTTACAGTGACTGGGCGAGGCGCTTTACCGTTGTCGAGGTACCCGAGGACGCGCGCACCGCCGTGCTGGCTTTCTACATCAACACACCCGATTCCTACCAGCATCCCGGCGAGGGGTGGTTCGAAGTCCGCAAGGCTCGACTCGTCCGCCCTTGAATCAGCGTCGAAGTCCCTGCTTTTGATCCTTCCCGCGTGTTAGCTCTTGTGCGACCTCCCCCGCTTGTTCTCACATGGGGAAGTGATGAACGGTGATCTGACAATCAGGCCGGAAAGGCGCACCCGGAGGCTGGAAAAGTACGTCGGCTACATCGTGGCGTTGTACGTAGTCACCATCGTCTTCGTCCTCCTCTCGCAGTTTGTCATCGTGATCAAGCCGAAGGAAAAGCCCCGCCCGTTCACTATCATGGTGGAGCCAGCCCCAGAGCTCCCCGCGCCTGAACCGCCGGAGGAGACCATCGAGCTTGAAAGTCCCGAACCACCGCCGATCAACGAGGTCGCCGCGACGCGCGAAAACTCGACCGAGGAAGGCGAGATGCTCGTCAATCCGGTGGAAGGCGAGCGCACGCAGGCCGATGAGCTTCTCTTCGAAGAACAAACCCAGCCCGCCCCCGCGACGATTCAGAGCTGGATTCCCAACATCCAGGAACAGGCGGAAATCAACGCCTTGCGCGAACACGAGAGCCTCGTTAGCCAATCCCTCGAACAGCGGCAAAACGCCATCGCAGAGAAACTCGTTCGTATGGAAGTCGTCAGCTCCGCGCGCGACTTCACCATCGATACCGATGGCGGCATTGCCGGAGCCATTCGCCTCTTCGATATCGAGGGGTTTCCCGATCACGTCGTCCGCATGGTGATGGAGCGTTACGACATCATCTATGAGCGTCGTTATGTGAAGCCGAGTCCCGGCCGCAACTATCTCAACGCCGCGAGCACAAACGACGGAACCTACACCAATCGCCAAGAAGAAGGTTTCTACAACGTGCTCGTATTTCCATCGAAGACCCTTTCTCAACTGGCCGTGAAGGAAACCAGCGCACTCATGGATCAGGGTTTCGACCCTCGCGGCACCCGCGTGCGCAAGATCGTCTTTGGAATCGTGAAGAACGACCGCAACGAATACGACCTCGATGTGGTCGACCTCGAAGTGGAGAAGATCAGGTAGCCTCATTCATGACCGATTCACCGCCAAACATTGCCGAGAATCTCGCCCGCATCGAGGCGCGCATCGTCGCCGCGTGCGAGCGAGCGGGCCGCGCCCGTGATGAAGTGATGCTCCTCTCCGTCACGAAGCGGCGTCCCCTCGAACACGCGCGAGAGCTGCTTCGCCTCGGCTCGACGAACTTCGGCGAAAACCGCATTCAGGAAGCCCGCGAACGCATCCCCGAAATGCCAGAAGGAATTTCCTGGCACATGATCGGGCACCTGCAAAAAAACAAGGCGAAGTACGTCCCCGGCCTCTTTCAGTGGATTCACTCGGTGGATTCGATCGCCCTGGCCGAGCAGCTTAATCGCGCTTTCGAGAAGGCTCCCGGCCTCCCTCGTCTGAACGTGCTCCTTCAGTTCAACGTCTCCGGCGAGGAGCAAAAGTACGGCGCCGAACCCGATAACGCCGAGGAGCTCCTTGGAATGGTGCGCGCGCTTCCGCGCCTCGAAGTGCGCGGCCTTATGTGTATGGCACCGCACTTTGACGACCCGCAGGCAACCCGCCCGATGTTTCGACAACTCCGCACCTTGAGGGATCGACTGCAGGTAGCGTGCAACCTGCCGTTGCCTGAGCTGAGCATGGGAATGTCAGAAGATTTTGAGGTCGCGATTGAGGAAGGTTCGACGATGGTGCGCGTGGGGAGCGCGCTCTTCGAGTAACTCGCGCATCAAGGCGCGCCGGTGTCGGCCTGACCGTCTTCGACCGTGCTGAGGCTGTCGGCCAGATTCGACAAGAACTCCTTAAAGGACATCTCGGCGTTGAACTCGATCTCGTAGCGCTGAGAAAGGCGCTTAGCTTCCGAAAACAGGTAGAGCGCCTGCATCCAATCCTGCAGATGGTGGTTACCCTCAATCAAACTTCTCAGGCGCACCAAATCCGGCGACGCCCAATCGGACAGAAACTTCGTTTCTTTCGGCTCGGGCTGCCGCCTCGTCATATCGGAAAATGGAACATGACTCGGTCCCGCCGGAGCGAGCGAGTCACCGTTCTCGTCCCACCAGGCGCGTACCTCGGGCAGCCCCGGATTGCCTCTGATGAGTTCCGCGAATCCATCCTCGCCGAGCTCGCTTTCCGCTGCCACCACCGCCTGAGCCTGCGTCATTCTGAAGGGCACGACCTGATTTAGCCGGACGATATGCAGCGTCTCCGTCAACCTAAGCCCCATCCCATAGACCACGAACTTTCCTGCCTTTTCCTCAATCAGGCGGGCGCACCCGACCAGCGCGCCCATTCCTTTGCTGTCTATGAAATCAAGCTCCTTCAGATCGACCACGATGTTGAGGTGTCCTGCCTCGACGTGGCGAGATACCTCGCCCTTCAACGCACCGAGACGCGACAGCTCCTCGTCGTTCCCCATGCGGATGTGAACAACGAGAACGCCACCGATTTCTTCCGGTTCGAATCGCATAACCCCAGTTTCCCAAGTAGTCCTCCCACACCTAGCGGGACCGACAGCGAGACTCAAGGAAGAAAACCAGCGCGGACTCCGCGCCGATTCAGCCTACTATCAACCCTGCGCCGTGGAGTTTGTTTTCGAAGAGATTGAGCGCCTGTATCTCGCGTTCGCCGAGGTCGTAGCGGATTGATTCGCTGAGGTACTTTGTCAGGTCGGCGATCTCAGCAGCGGATTTACCGTGGCGTGTTGCGATTCTGAGCGCGGAGTTCTGTCCGCGTTCGCGGGCGGTTTCGAAGGCGGCTAGCTCGTCTTGCGTGAGCGTTAGCCCTTCTCGCGTCCACCATGCGGCGAAAACGAATGGGAGCCCCGTTAGTTCCTTCCAGCCCGCGCCGAGGTCCAGCTTCCACGGGAAACTCTCCTCCCAGCGCAGCGCGACATCGCCGATCACGAGAAAAGCGTCCTGCTCGGCGCGCTTCCAGTCGAATTCCTGTCGAATCGGTTCCGGGGAGGTTTCGTAATCCGGAGTCAGGTTGAGCAGTTCGCGTGCGAGAATCTGCACAAGATGCGCGCTCGTGAGCGAGGAGCGGTCGAGGAGGACGGAACTGATTTCGTTGAGCGGGACTTTGGAAAAGAGCGAGACGCTGCGGACCGGTCCGTCGCAGGCGATGGCCGCATTGGGCACGAGGCTGTAACGGCCGTTGCTCCGCAGGCCCTCGTAGACCGGCAACGTGGCGACGTCGATTTCGCCCGCCGCCAGCAATCCGGCGAGTTCCCTCGGCGTCGCGCGGATGCGATCCTCTAGGGGGAAGTGCTCATCGAGCCCCTCCAGGAGCGGTAAGACGTTTAGGTAGGGAACGACTCCCAGGCGCAGTGGCCGGACCATTCCTCGTCACCTCATCGTGAATTTTCGGGCAACCCGCCCAACCGCCAAAAGCAGCGATTCGTAGAAAGAAGGCAAACATCGGACCGGTTCGGGGGCAAGCTGGACAGTTGGCGCACAGAATTCATCGCATCTTCCTTTGACGGCACCATCGGTCCTCAACACCATGCCCGAGTATTTCACAGGAACCCTGACTTTGCTTCACTTGGCACCCCACCTCGCATTTCTCTTCCTCATCACAGTCGCCTGTGGCACTGCTGCCACGCGTCTGGCGATTTATCTCAGCCATCGATTGAACATACTCGACAAGCCAGACGGGCGGAAGGCCCATGGCAAGCCGGTGGCTTATCTCGGCGGCTTTGGAATGCTGCTCGGATTCTTGGCGGGCATCGCGGCAGCGGCCGTGTTGTTTCCCGAATACGCGCTTCTCCATCGGGAAACCTTCTTCACCGCCGCCGCAGGTGGTGTGGCGATATTCTTTGTCGGTTTTTGGGACGACATCCGCCCGATCCGCGCGATGCTGAAACTTCTCCAACAGATCGCCGTTGCCTCGGCGATGTGGTACTTCGGCCTGCGCATCGAGATTCTCACGGGCGCATCCGGCGCCGTGGACATTGGCACGACGATTAGCTATCTGGTGACAATCGGGTGGTACGTGGCGCTGATGAACTCGATCAATCTGGTCGATGGGCTCGACGGGTTGGCAGGCGGCATTTCCTTTCTCGGCGCAGCCTCGCTTGTTGGCGTTTCGCTGGTCATCAACTTTTCAGATGATGTGCTTCTGGGTGCGCTGCTCGCCACCATCACCGCAGGCACGGTGCTCGCCTTCCTCTTCTTTAATTGGCATCCGGCGAAAATCTTTATGGGCGACGGCGGATCGCTGCTTTTGGGTTTCTTGCTCGCAACATCTTCATTGGTGGCATCCACAAAAACGCCGACTATCATTGCACTGTGCGTTCCCCTGGTCGCGCTGGGGCTTCCTCTCTTTGAGACAACATTCTCGTTCACGAGACGAATTCTGCAAAAGAAGTCTCCGTTTAAGCCCGACCGCCGCCATCTCCATCATCGATTACTGGACCTCGGCTTGGACCAACGACGCGTTGTCGTGGCGCTGTTATTCGCGACTGCGTTTCTGGGTGTAAACTCCGTGATCCTCGCCAAAGCCGAACGTTACGTTCTACTATTTAATATCATCTTTATTATTGGTGGGTTGATACTACTAATAGAGAATCTGAGGTTTCTCGAAAAACGGCAGACTACCATAACGCGACAGTTAAACGCTGAGGTCGTCGCCGGGGCAGAACCGCCCGCAGAAACGGTAGCGGAATCCTAGTTAATCGAGCGGCTTCTCTTCGGCCCAGTTCCAAAGATGCTCGGCCGCGACGAGATGCCCGTTTGTCTCGACCGTGAGCGATTGTGCGGCCTTCCAATACTTATCGTAGTCATTGAGTATCTTGAGTACCGCGTCGCCCGTCTCCGACGGATTCGTCGCGCTAATTCCAAGTCCGAGTCGCTCGACTGCGCGACCGTTTGCCCATTGCTCCGCATGATTTTCAATAGGCACGACTACGGTCGGAATGCGTAGCGCGACGGCTTCGCTGATGGAACTGAACCCGCCTTGCATCACTAACACTCGTGCCTGTCGAAAGTGCTCCATGACGTCCAGGGTGAAGCCGACCTGATTCGTGTCTTCAGGGACTCTTGAGATGTTTGTACCCAACACGCGGACTTTTTTCCCCTGCAACGCGGAGAGGTCGATTTTGTCCGCATCGATTCCCGAGCCACCGGTCAGCACAACGACTTCTTCTCCGGGGGATTCGACCGGTGTGATTTCCTCCCGCACCATGGGTGGGATCTGAACAAACTTGGAGGCGAGTCCATCCTGAGTTTCAACCGTCGGGCACAATACTCGGTTGGGAAACCGCCTTTGTAGCCAGTAGTCGGTCTTCTCAATCACATTGTAACTAAACCCACAACCGGCGGGTGGCCCGCCGTCGCGCTTGATCGACTCGACAATGATCGCGCTATTGTTGATCGATACCAGCGGAATTCCCAACTTCTTAGCAGGGCGCAGGCAGTAAAAGTCCGAATCCGCAATCACGACATCTGGCTGATAATTCTCCATGATGCTCTTGAGCTGCTTCATGTTCTGGAAAAACTTGAAAGGGAACGATAGATTGCTTTTAACAATTTGGAAGGCGGAAAAGGTGCCGCCGCTCGTATAGCCGACGTCGCGCAGCGCTACCGTATCGTATTCCTTTTCGAGCAGCCGCCGCGCATTGCCTTGCGCGGCGATGCGAATCTCGCAATCGCCGAGCGCTTTTAACTGGCGGAGTATCGCAAGATTGCGCGTCGTGTTTCCCGCGCCAACGCCTACGATGCAAAAGAGGTATCGCCGCATCAGTCAATACCCTCGCGGCCGAGGTACTTCATGCGAACTTCGCGATAGTAGTAATTACGCTTGGTTGTCGGGTCGAACGTTTCCGAGTCCTCCGGAGGCAACCCTTCGATCTCGAAGAGGTGAATGTCGCTGACTTCATCGAAACGAACCATTGTCGCGTTGCCCTGAAAAAGTGCTTGGTCGAAAGCGTCGCCGGGATTCGCATCGAGCTTTGGCGCGTGAATGAATATGAAGTGATCGTCCGCCAGTCCTTCGTTTGTGTAGGCGCGAGCGTCTTGGGTGATGAGCCAATCAAGCGTCGATTCCCCCACGAGTGGTTGGAAAACATTTTGTGTATAGACGCGCTCATAATAGTCATCGGCAGTAATCTTAAAGTCGCCCAGTAACTGTTCCTTGACTGCTTCCATGACCTTCAGATTGGGTACTCGGAATTGAGTATAATCGAGAACCTTGCCCGATTGGTTCACAAGCGCTAGATGGGCGATGCTGAAGAAGCTGTACCCCATGATCACGAGGCCTGTCGGAATGCCCCAAAGAGCGACACGATTTGATTCCTCGCGAAGCAGCAGGAACTGTAGCCCAACGCCAGCGAGTATGAACTGTGCCGGATAGGTAACAAGATAGTAGCGTAGCGGGATCAGCGCGTACGCGGAATCCGCTCCGGCCATCGCCGTGTGGTAGTTAAAGAAGCTGAGGAACAGAATAGGTACAAATTGCCAACCAAGCAGCAATCCATACTTGAGTGCTTGGGTGCGGTGATCATCAAGGGCGTCTCCCGCAAGCGAACTGCGCATGACCCGATGGTCATTGACGACCTTTCCGGCTACGAAAATGCCAGTTCCCCATAGGAATAGTTGAAACAATCCCCCGACGCGGATGAGATTCAGCAGGAAATACGCAAACGTGCCGAACTCTTCCTCGGCATGGGTGCGCAGGAAATTCAAGTAGGTAAAGCCGAGTCCGTAGGGGTCCTCGTTCCAATCGAGTGAAACCACATGTACCAAGTTTCGCCACGCGCGCGGGTTTGGCTTGTGGCGTTCCAATACACTCGGCTTCGCGTGTTCCACCGCGATGACGTCTTTAACAACGGCTCGGCTATTTGGTTTCAATTCGTGAATGAAAAAGGGAGTGAACAGAACCAGTAGCAATAGAAACGAGGCGGCAATGACCTTATAGTCAATTCGCTTCCACAGCGACCCCATGGCGGCGAGGATGACCGGGATCGCCATTAATACCGAGAAGTGCAATTGAAAGCCCATGGCGAAAAAAAATGTGACGCCCAGCAGCGCCCACTGCTTCTGCTTCACGGAGTACAAGTACAGGCAGTGATACATGCCCACCATCATGAACGGCAAGAATGTTGGATTCCAAAGAAACCTGAGTTGCACAATCTCCAGCGGGAACGTCGCGTAGAAACCCGCAGCAGTGATGGCGGCAATCGGGCCGAAGTATCGTCTCACGAACCACCATGTCCAAACAAGAAGGACAAGATTCGTGACCCCGATAAAGAGCCCGACGCTGATGGGGGATTCCCAAATCGCCAGCGGGATCGCGTAGAGGAAATAGATCAGGGGGCCGAAGACGCGCCCTCCGTACTGCATCTCGCTGCCGAGCAGCGGTATCTCATCGAGCCGAAGCAGCTGCATGGCGCGGTAAAGATCCCGCCCGACGTGGAGGTTGAAGTACGACAACCCCGGTTCGTCCAGCCGTAGCAACCCACCAACGGCAACGACGATGAATAGCAGCGTCCACTCCCAGCCGACGATGCGTTCGGAGGCTTTGGGCTGTGATGTTGGGTTTTCCGTGAGTTCTTCGCTCATAAAGTTTCAGTTTGTTTGGGGCGCATCAGAACCACGTAGTTGAAGCCGATGGGCCGGAGAGCCTCAAGGTGAAGTCCGGCGTTTTCAGCCATATTTTTCAGGCGATTCCGAGAAAACAGATGAATGGCGATTCCGTGGCGGCTGTGAAAACGGCGGTAGAGCCGACCCTGAAGCGTCTCGGACGGGAGCATGAGGACGAGTCGGGCGTTGGGTTCCGGAGCAAAGACACTCCCGAGGCTGACCACGGCTTGTTCCGGCGACGGACAGAATTCGAGTGCTCCGGCGCACAGCACCGCTCCAAAGGCGGGCTTTAGCGGCAACCGGGTTTGCAGATCACAAACCACCCCACCCACGCCGAGGCGCCGGTGCGCGGCCCTCACCATGGGCGCGCTGAGATCGCAGGCGACGACCCTCGCCCCCGCAGCGATTAACTGCTCGGAATAGAATCCCGCGCCGCTTCCTGCGTCCAGAATCAACTCGCCACTGGCCGGTTGCAGCAACCGCATGATCGCGGCGACTTCCTTCCGCCGCCACCACTTCCACAACCCACTGGCGCTCGCCTCGGTATACTCCTCCGCCTCGCGGGAAAAATGCTCTTCCACGCGGTGCGCGTCGGGGGAGTTTTGCGGGGCTTGTGATGCGATCGGTCTGCTCCTGAGGGCACCCATGGAGAGGGAATCGGCGGCCCCGAGCAATGCGAATTTGCAGGGGGTGAGCCTCCCGGCGGCCCGGGGGAATGGCCTTGACACCAAACGCCTCTGAAAGTGCCATACCCCCTGATGCGACAAAGCAATGGGTGCTGGATTCGCCCACATTTCTGAGGATTTTTCGTGAAGATTATTAGGCTATTTCCCGCTCTACTCGCGGTATTGCTGGTATTGGGCGCGTGTTCAGACAGCAGCGGGAGGAGTTCCGCCTCCAAGGGAGACCAGAGCCGATCCTCAGTCGCTGAACAGCGCGAGACGATCCTCAAACTAGCGGACAACATCAGCGACCAAACTGGCGAGTTGGTCGACGATCTAGACAATCTTAGCCACGCGGAACTGCGCAGCGTGCTCCGCGACGTTCAACGCGATGCCCGCAGCCTTTCCGATAGCGTCGAGCAGATGAGCGCTTCGTCCGCCGGTGGGGCATCTGTAGCGCGCTCTGAAAGCGCCTCCGTAGAAGAGGAAGAGGGTAGCATTCTCGCCTCTGTCCTTCTCGTGTTCATCATCCTCCTCGCACTGTTCATCGTCGTTCGCCTGATCCGCTCGCGGAACGACTTCGACGAGGAAGACGACTTCGAGGATTGGGAAGACGACGAGGATCTGGGCTTTGACGAAGAATTCGAAGACGACCTCGAAGATGACGAGGAAGTGCTCGGCGACGACAACGAAGATGATGGCGGCGACTCGGAAGACAAGAAGACCGACTAAGCCGCCCCAACGAACCATCGCAAAACAAACCAGCCCCCGTTCTCATCCGAGAGCGGGGGCTTTTCTAATGCGCTAAAGGCTACTCCGCAGCGGGCAGCGAGACGATGAACTTTGTGCCTCGACCCGGCTTGCTTTCCACCTCGATCGAACCGCCGGCCGCTTGAACGAGCGTCTGGCTCAGGCTGAGTCCCAGCCCCGTTCCCTGAGCCCTGGTCGTAAAGAAAGGGTCGAAGAGCCGCGAAACATTCTCGGGCGCGACACCGACTCCCGAGTCCGAAATGATGATCAGAACTCGCGACTGTTCACGCTTCAATCCAACCTCAATCGTACCGTGTTCTTTTCCAATCGCGTCGTCGGCGTTGCTTAACAGGTTCAGCAGCACCTGCCGTAGGCGATCTTCCGAAAACAGAGCCAGCGCACCCGGCGCCTCGTTGCGTATGTTGATCTCACGCCGCTCCAAGTCCAACCCCTTCTGCCAGAGGCCCACCACCGTCTCGACGACTCGTTCGACACGGACGGCGACGGACTTTTGGCGGGGATCGGAACCTGCCCTGGCAAGCCCGAGGAACTGTTCGGTCAGTCCGCGCAGTCGCTCGGTTTCCAGCTTGAGCTCTCGCGCCATCGCTTCCAGCCCTCCGCGTTGCGTGGCATCGGGAAGCTCGTTCAGGCCCGCTTCCAGCTCCTCGATCTGCAACGTCAAGATGTTGAGCGGATTGCGTATCTCATGGGCGATCCCGGCGGTCATCGAACCCAAGGCGCGCAACCGACCTGCCTGACCCGCCGCCCGCTCCGCCAAAATCGTTCGCCGAACGAGTCGCATGGTGATGAACCATAGTATGACCAGCACGACGAGGGAAGAGACGAACCCGAAGACGATCCGGTTCCGTGCGCGCAAGATCTCCTGAAAGTACATGGGGTTGTTTTCGAGCCGAAGCACCGCCACGATCGACCCGCTCGTCGTGCGGACAGGAAAGTAGATGCGTTTGACGAACTCTCCACGCGCGAGCTTGTTGCCGGCGATCTGGCCTTCGGTGGCGAGGTCGCGCAGTTGCGGATCGTCGTCCATCGTATCCAGGCGCGACTCGGCGTCCGGCGTCGTGCCGTCGCTGGTCATGATCGTCTCACCTTCCGGGGTGAGGAGCACGACTTCGCTGATGCGTTCCTCGGCGGCGGGGCCGCTCATTGACGCCTGCAAATCCTCCCATGCGAGCACCTGCTGATAGTCGGCGAGCGCGTCTTCGGAGATCAACCCGGTCACGGGATCGGTAAGGAACTCCAGCACATAAAAGTAGTCGCGAGCGGGTTCTGTGACACTCCGGCCGATGCTGCGCAGATAGTCGTCGAGCTGCGACTCCTGAGTCGTCAGCGCGCGGCGGACAAAGATCATCGCACCGCCGGAAACCACCAGAATGTACAGCCCGAGCAGAATGATCGCGATCTGCGCACTCCGCGCCACCGTCATCGGATTTCCGCGAGCATTTCCCCTACCAAACAATCGTGCGGCTCCTGTCTCCTACCGTTCAACAATGGTGACATTTGTGAATTTGGACCATGAACGGCGGCAATAGCTTTGCGTTGCGGCTCGCAATTTACTTCAATGGCGACATCACTTTCGAACGGGGATCGAATGCACATTGCACTGATTTGCCGAAGTTTTCCCCACCATCGCGCTGGTGGTATGGAGTGGCATTCTCAGGACATTGTCGAGGGGCTGATCGAGGCAGGGCACACTGTCAGTGTGTTTACCTCGCCGCTGCCTACCGAACCGGCTCTCGCCCCGTTGGCCGTCAACGGAGAGCTCATCACCTTCGGGAACCAATCCGGCCAGTATGATATCTCCTTCGCCCTGGAGCTGCGTCGCCGCATCGCCCGCGAGTGCCAGCGCCTTGGCGTTGATGTCGTCCACGCCCAAGGGTTCGCAGGGGTGTTCGCCAGGAAGCCGCTACGCGGCGGGCCGCCACTCGTTACGACCATCCACGGCACGCTCTGGAGCGAAACGCCACTCCGCTCCGAGCTGCGCGGCCTTGCCTCGCGCGGCGAGGTGCTCGGCCTCAAGTGGCGCTACAAGCACCGAGTCGCCTTCTCCGGCATGTGGAAGAAGTTCATCCGTGGGGCCAATTCACTCATCGTCGATTCCCAATACACTGTTCAGGAACTCCACCGCGAGGTTGGCCGCTTCCAGCCACCGGCTACTCTCGTCCCGCTAGGTTTCCATCTCGACCGGTTTCCCGTCGGCGATCGGGAAGCGGCGCGACGCAAGTGGGGAGTTGCGCAGGATGAAACGCTTCTCGTCAGTCTAGGCCGGATCGAAGAAACCAAGGGCTTTCGGCTGCTGCTCGATGCGTTCATGAAGCAGGCAAAGTCGCACCCAAAGGCGAAAATGATCCTCGCCGGCGACGGCCCCCTGCGGGCACCGCTTCTGAAAGCCATCGACCTTCACGGACTCGCAGACAGAGTCCAAATGCCCGGCCGAGTTTCCATGGCAGATTCGCCCGGTCTACTGCAGGTCGCCGACTACTTTCTCAACGCCGACCTTGGCGCACCGGCTTTCGGCTTGGTCAACGCTGAGGCACTGGTCATGGGGACGCCGGTGCTCGCGAGCAACGTCGGCGCACACCCGGAAGTCATTGATCGAGCTTTATTCGGAAAGTTGGTCCGCCCGACTAGCCTCGCGGCGTGGGAGCGGTTTCTCCAGCAGGCGCTAGAGTCTCCGCAGGAAAAGCCGGAAGACCGCGCCGAGCGGATGCGCGAAGCGCGCGACCTCTTCTGCAGAGACCGCATGATCTATCGGCTGACAGAAGTCTATCGTAAGGCAGCGAACAACTACGCGACGCCGCTGCCGATTTCGTCAAACCGAAGGTAACGCCCTCACATCTGGCGTTCCATCTCCGGGCCGCCTTTTTCGCCTTGTTCGCGGTCACGCATTTCCGATTCGGCGAGCAGGCGCGAGAATTCGTCCATGGCGGTGTCGCTCATTCCGGCTTCGAGAACTTCACGCTCGATCTCCCGCGCGTCTGTTCCCGCAAGCTCATCCGTGAGATTCGCAGTTGCCTTGAGGCGCTGGCGCGTGCGCTCGATGGCGTTGATGTTTTCATCGTGAAGTGACGTGCTGATATTCGCCATCCGATCGTTGAGCTCGACAATCTGCTTGTTGGTAACGATGTCGGCGATGGCTTCCGCTTCTTGCTTGTCGAGGTCCTGAATCTGCTTTTGCATTTCGGTGAGCTTGGACTTGTAGCGGCCAACCTGATTCTCGAGTCCGGTCACATCCGTGAGAAGCCGTTCGAGGCGCGAGTCGACTTCCGTCAGGCGCGTGTGGGCATTCTCGAACGCGGTTTGATACTTGGTCTCGCGGGTCTCTTTGAACTTGGCAACGGCGCCGCGCTTTTTCGCTTCCAACTCGTCTTGTTCTTTCTCGAGCGTGCGGATCTCGCTGCGCTTCTGCTCCATCACGTAGAGCAATTGGGCGACCGCGTCGCGGACTTCCTTGTACTGCTTCGTCCACTGCTCGCGCGTCGTCTTGAAAGCAGCCTTGATCCCGGCAGGGGTCGTCACGAGGGCATCAGTGCCTTCATCAACCTTGCTGGAAAGCAGGCCACCGAGTGTTGTCACGAATCGAAAAAAGGAGCGGAAAACGCCCATGCTTGGGAACCTTTCTGCATCATACTATTAGGGCGCAAGGATACCAGTGAACCGCGAGAATGGGTCAAGGAACAAGGCGCCCTTGATCGTCTTCTTTCCCGCAGATGATCAGCTCCTCTCGCCACCAGTTCGGCGAAGGCGGCATCTCGAACTCGATAAACGGCTCCCGGTGACCATCGGCCATCTCCACACCGTTGATGTGGTGACTACGAAGGAACGCCGGGTCCCGCAGCGGGCAGCGGCTACCACCGCATTCGTCGATGTCGCCGAAGCCAGAACAGCGTACTTCGTCTAAAGTCAGCGTCTGTCCCTCGTCCCCTTGGAACACGCTATCGCGATGGCCCGCGACTTCCAAGTCGACCATGTCACCCTTGAAGGGGCAGATCGAAATCCCCCACTCGGTGATTTGCTCTTCCAGTGGAATGCTTCGCAGCGGGCGTCGTGGTTCCCGTGGTGTATCGTGTCGCGGTCCCAGCGCGCGGACGGTGGGAATGTAGGTGATGTCTTCAAGGCTTCGATGCTCGCCCGGCGCGAGAATCCACAGATGGTCGACGTCCAACCCCAGCTCAAGCCACGCGTGGTAGAGTCGCCTCGGAGGCTCGCCAATGGGCTCGTCAGTCAGGTAAAACGCGTTGTAGTGCGTCGGGAGCAGCACTCCCGCGCCGACGTCCTCGAAAGCCTCCAGTGCTTCCTCCGGTGTCATGTGCGCATCGCTCATGATCGAGGCGGGATCGTAGCCACCAATGGGAAGCGCAGCGATATGGAAAGGCCCCAGCCGCTGACCGATCTCCTTGAAGGCGTCGCAGTACCCCGAATCGCCGATGAACAGCACTCGCGCCGCCGACGACTCCACCGCATAGCCACACCACAGCGACTTGTTCCGATCGAAGAAGGTGCGCTTGCTCCAGTGTTGGCTCGGCGTCGCGGTGAGCTTGCAATCGCCGATCTCGATACTCTCCCACCAATCCAACTCGTGAATCTTTCGGCAGCCCCGCTTCGCGAACCAGTCGCCGAGGCCGAGCGGAACCACGTATTCCGGCCCATCGCCCAGGTAGCGAATGGAGGGATCATCCAGGTGATCGTAGTGGTTGTGCGTGGTGAGTACGACGTCGATGGGAGGGAGCTGGTCCAGCGTCAACCCCGGCGCGCGATAGCGCTTCGTACCCGACCACTTAAAAGGAGAGCAGTGATCGCTAAAGACCGGATCGGTGAGAATTCGCAGGCCACCCATTTCAATGAGCAGCGTCGAATGGCCGATGAAGAAGACGCGGACATCGCCGCGCGGTGGGGGAGTTTCCGGGTACTCGCCGGGAGGCGCCTGGCGCGGATCGAACGCGAAGCGTGGTCGCTTGAGCAGCCACCACAGAACCCTCCACATCGACGGATGACACTCGCCCACAGGGCCAGGGTTCGTGAAGCCACCGCGCCGATGATGGGCGGGTTTGGCGCTTCGTGATGGCAATTTGGGAAGGCCGCTCATGATGGCTATCTGAGCGCGTAGGGCATCTCCGCCGCAAGGACACTCAGCGGATGCGGTCGTTCACCTGTTCTCCCAGAGCAAGCAACGCATCAAGCTCGTGCTGCGCGAGGAGGCGCTCCGGTCGACCATCCGCCTGCGAGACTCGATATAGAATATCGGTCGCGGCCTCGTAGTGACGAGTGAAGCGGTCGCGCAAGAAACCGAGCCGCTCCGGCGGATGGAGGCGGACCTCTTCCATGGCGAGATCAGTATGATAGCGAGCGAGGCGCAGCGCGTGTTCCAGTGAGCGGGCGCTTTCGCGGTGGTAGGTCAGCATCTCTCCGAGCGCGGCGGCCGCTTGCGCTTCGCCATCGGGCAAGAGCCACCGGTTCGTAGCCATCAGCTCGGTTCGTCGAATGTCGGCGTCTTCGGCCTCGCGCAGGGCCAACGACTGATAGTTTGCGTCGTCGATCTCCTGAGCGATTCGCCTGAAGTCGGAGGCCTTCGCGCGCAAGTCGCTGATCAGATCGTCTATCGTCGTCGCGGTCCGTGGCTCGGCTCCGGCGATGAGGAACTGATTGAGCATATCCGCCCGGCGCTGACAGTCCTCGCGTAGCTCCGTATTGAATTCTGCCGCTTCCAGGTAGTTCCGCCGCGCGCTTTCATAGTCGCCGAGTAGTTCCAGCGAGCGCCCTTTCATCGTCAGCACCTCCGGCCGCAACCGACCGGGATGAAGCGCTTCGTAGTTCGCAAGCCGCACGAGCGTCGCTCGTGCGATTGACTGACCGGTGATGTCCTCCGGGATGCGCTCGCGGTAGGGGTCCTTCGCCGCGAGCAGCTGAAACTCAGCCGCGATCGAAAGCAAGTTTTCGTGAGGCGAGTAAACCGGGAACTCGCTCTTCTTCGCGCAACCGGTCCAGAGCCCGACCAACAGCACGAGCGCCAGGAGGTACATCCCGGCGCTCGGAATCGTTTGTGTCCGTTGCTGAAAACTTCGGTTAGCCACTAATTTCCGCGATCCAGGCTTTAACCTGCTGGGAATTGGCTCCGCCCAAATCGATATAGGTTTCCATGTTTTGGACAGCCTTGCGCAGGTAATCGGGCCGATTGTCGGGGTCGATCTGGGCGAGTTCCTGCGAGTACATGATGCCAAGCTCAAGCGCGTATTGAGGGTTGTCCGGCGCGAGGTCGCGGGCACGCTGGAGGTTTTCTTCCGCGCGTTTGAGGTCTTCGAGTTTTTTCGAGGACGCGAACTTCTGCCGGTAGGCAACTCCGATGTTGTAGTACGCTGTGCTGTACCCGGGAAGTGCCGTGAGCGCCCTTTCGAAGTCCATCTGTGCCGTCGCCGGGCCATCGCGCAGGAGCTTGATTTCACCACGCGCCAAGAGCGCGTCTGCCTGAATCTGGCTGAGATTCAGCTCCTCGCGATCCTCGGGCGTTGCCTTGTCGATCAACTCCAGCACGGTCGTGAAGTAGTTCTGCGCCTGCTCCAGCTTGTCTTTCTTCAGCAGGTCGTTTTCGAGAATGTCGATCGCTTCGTCGCGATAGGTGCGCCCCATTTCGAGAACCGCTTCGCGGTCATCGGGGAGCCGGTCGAGCACTTCCTGAACGTATTCGCGGGCCTTCTCGAGTTCCCCCTCAAGGCGATAGGTCTTTCCGAGACCGAGCGACGCACGCGTCTTGTCCGGATCCACTCGGTGCGCCTGAGCGTAGAACTTCTCCGAGGTCTCGTAGTCGTCGCGCAGCAGCGCGAGGTCGGCGAGTTGGCAAAGTGCCTCATAGTTCTCCGGATCGATTACGATCTCTTTCTGAAGCTCCTCACGTCCGCTGAGGCTTTCACCGACATCGAACAGGTTCTGCCCCATGTAGTAGTGGGCCATCTTCGTTTTTGGCGCGATCGCCAAAACCTTCTCGAACGCCGCCGTCGACTCTTCGTACTTTTCCTGCGACCGCAGCATCCGCCCACGGAGCATCATGAGTTCCAAGTCCTGCTCAACCTTGAGCCCCTCATCGCAGACAACGAGACCCATCGCCGGGTTGCTGCTTTCCAACTCGAGCGCGAACTGGCGAAAGGCATCCATCAGTCGCTCTTTCAATCGCAGATGGAACTTGCTGTCGCGCTTCCAGACTTCGCGGTAGTGCAGCGCCGTGTTCTTCCATTCCGAGAGCTGACGGTGAAGTTCTGCCTTCTCCCAATGCGCGCGGGTTAGTTCCTCCGGTTCGAGATCGAATTCGCCAGCCAGCTCAATCGTGCGAGAGTAGTACGCGATGGCCTGACGCCACCCGGAAGTACTCAGTTGATAGAGATCGGCGAGTTGCAGGTAAGCCGCAGGCCGGTTTGGGTCCAATTCGAGGGCGCGCTGAAGCTCGTTGATGGCGTCGCGGTAGCGGACCTTGTCGCGGTAGTCCTCCGCGCGCACGAGGTGGAAG
>JAUIJJ010000325.1 GCA_030431385.1 bacterium
GACGCGCAGCTTACAATGGCCGTACTGACCGCGACCGCCGGACTGGCGCACGAACTTGCCTTCGACCTCGACGCTCTTCGTGATCGTCTCTCGGTAAGCAACCTGCGGACGGCCAACGTTCGCTTCAACTTTATCTTCACGCTTCATACGGTCGACGAGCACTTCGAGGTGAAGCTCGCCCATCCCCCAGATAACCGTCTGGTTCGTTTCCTCGTCCAGGGAGACCCGGAAAGTCGGGTCCTCTTCGGCGAGACGCTGCAGCGACTTGCTGAGCTTCTGCTCGTCCTGCTTTGACTTCGGCTCGATGGCGACGCTGATCACGGGCTCCGGGAACGTCATCGATTCGAGACGGACCGGATTGTCGGGATCGCAGAGTGTATCGCCGGTCGAGGTACCCTTCATACCGACTAGCGCGATGATATCGCCGGCGCGGGCTTCCTCAACTGCCTCGCGATCCACGGCGTGCATCAGGTAGATACGGCCAATGCGCTCATTGCGGTCCTTGTTGGGATTGAACACATAGCTGCCCTGCTTGAGGACGCCTGAATAGATACGAACGTATGTCAGCTTATCGACACCCTTCGGATCGCGCATGACCTTGAATGCTAGCGCGCTGAATGGCTCGTTGTCGCTGGACGGACGCTCGATCTTGTCGCCCGTGTTGATGTCTTCGCCAACGATCGCAGCGACATCCGGCGGAGCGGGGAGGTATGCGATAACCGAGTCCAGAAGCATCTGAACGCCCTTGTTCTTAAAGGCGGAACCGCAAAGGACCGGCGTAATCTTCACACGAAGCGTCGCGCTGCGGATCGCCGCGTGGAGCTCTTCCTGAGAAAACTCATGGCCTTCCAGGAACTTCTCGGCGAACTCGTCGTCGTACTCGGAGAGCGACTCGAGCATCTGCTCGCGGTACTTCTCGACGTCTTCGCGAATGTCCTCGGGAATTTCGATGTCTTCCCAAGTCTTACCTTGATCGTCCTTTGCATCCCAGATTCGGGCCTTCATCTCGATCAAGTCGACCATGCCGCGGAACTGATCTTCCGCGCCGATCGGATACTGGATAGGCACGGGATGGCACTTCAAGCGGTCGCGCATCATTTCGATGCCGCTGAAGAAGTTCGCGCCGATGCGGTCCATCTTATTGATGAACGCGAGGCGCGGAACGCCGTACTTGTCTGCCTGGCGCCATACGGTCTCCGACTGGGGCTCTACGCCACCTACGGAACAGAATACTGCGACCGCGCCATCGAGGACACGAATCGAGCGTTCTACTTCTACCGTGAAGTCGACGTGGCCGGGAGTATCAATAATGTTGATGATGTGATCCGCCCACTGGCAACGGGTCGCAGCGGAAGTAATCGTGATACCACGCTCCTGCTCCTGCTCCATCCAGTCCATCGTCGCGGCGCCCTCATGGACTTCGCCGATCTTGTGAGACTTACCTGTGTAGTACAGGATGCGCTCAGTCGTCGTCGTTTTTCCGGCGTCGATGTGGGCCATGATGCCGATGTTGCGGACTTTCTCAATCGGGTTTGTGCGTGGCATAGAAAACCTCAAGTAAATGTGATCTGAAAATACTGGTCAAAGCGTCTGGCGCGGTTCCGGTGAGGTCCTTGTGGACAGCATCCGGGGCACCATACACTGTCTTCCCCAGCCTGGGACTCCCGGGAAAGCGACGGAGGGTGTGGCAATGCCTGCGCTCCCGTCAAGCGCTTTGACTGGATAGCCCGGAGGTTTTTTTCAGGAAAAGAGCGATGCTGGGGAATAGTCCTTGGCGAGACGGCCCTGCACCCCACCGATCAGGGATAGTACCGAAAGTTCCCGAGGACGTTCAAAACCTTTTGCCCTTTCACCACCACTCGCCTATCCACTTCATTTCGACTGAATCAACAATGGAAGCATCTCGGCAATGGCCGGGACCTTGAGGAGAACCTCAGATGAGAATTCGCGCGATCTTGCTGGCTGGCTTGGCCAGCATCCTTGCAACCACTTCAACGCCGCTCCCGGCTCAGGAACTGACCGTCGCTGGCCGCGTCCCCGAAGACCCGCTTGTCATTCTGGCCGTCCCCGATGCCGCAGACGCTTGGAAGGGTTTCAGCGGCTCGATGTTCGGGCGGACGATGATCAGTTACTTTGTCGAAAATCTGAACGCCAACTCGACCGTTTGGCGAGACTTCCAGGAACAACGCGGCCCCGTCGAAACGGATCTCGGGTTCTCGCTTTCTCCTGATTCGCTGTTCAGGAACCAAATCTCCGGATTCGATCTGTATGTGGTTTCCGGTGATGACCGCCACGAAGTTGTCGTGAATCTTCGCTTCCGCGAACTGACGACACCGAACTTCATACTCGACCGGCTCCGCAAAGAAGCATTCGTCTCTACCGGCGTTGCATACGGAAGAGCAGCTGACTCGATTGAGGAACGAGAGAACGCTGGCCGCCGCGAGCTCTTCCTTCCTGCGTTCAACCTCTATCTCGCTTCCGAAGGCAACGTCCTGATGGCCGCCTCGTCAGAATACGCTCTCTACACTGCCGTGAATGATGCCGGAGGCGAGCTCGTCGAGAGCGCAGAATTTAGTCGTCTCGCTCAGGGCATAGAGGGTGAGAAGCACAATGCGTGGCTGTACGGCGCGGTCTCCGAACTGTCGAATGCTATTGAGCACCAGCTGCCGATGAAGGAGCAGGCAGCATCGCTTGATCAATTGGGCAAGATGATGGCGATTGATCTCCAAGAGGATTACTACCGGGTCGTGTCTTTTCAGCCGCGGGAAAGTCTCGGGGCAGCGGAACTCCGCTACACGACCTCCGCGCAGCCACCCGGCGATGTTCCCGGCTTCAAGACGCTCCCCCGCGAATCGCTGTTCGCCTTTTCCACGAATCACTTCGATACCGAATTGCTACTCGGGCTTCTCGGCGAAAAAGTCCCTGAGAATAACAGGCAATCTGTAGAGCAGGGACTGTCGACTGTGTTCATGATGGGCCAGTCGCAGATGGGCGAGAAGACGAATATGAGGCAGGACGTCCTTTCCAACCTTGGTCCTGATCTTGGATTCGCGCTGACTGAGTTCAGTCTGCCTCAAGGCGGCATGTCCGTACCTCCAAAGGTCGACTTTCTCCTCACCATCAAACTGAGAGACTTGGAGAAGACACGGCTGATCTTCGAAAACATCCTCACCCGTCAGACGGAAGCGCGCGCGCAGGGGCAGACATCCAGTTCCGGCGAGCTCATGACAAGCCAGCACTCGGGCGAGAAGGTCTACTGGTTCTCCGCGCCAATGTTGGATGGGATGGGATACTCCCCCGCGTGGACGGTAACCGAGGAAGGATGGCTGCTCTTTTCAGCGAAACGACAGAGCCTTCAGGAAGCCATCGAACGCATTCAGAGCGGCTCCGGCTCCATCGAGGAATCGCGCGGCGCGACTCGCTCAGCGAGCCTGCTCGGAGAAAACAAGAACACAGTCGGCACGCTCAACATGGCGCCCGTCGTCGACTTGCTCCGCGCCGGTGCAGCGAATCAGGCAGCCAACATGCCCGCCGATGAAAAGGCGGCCACGAATTTCCTACTCGGCCTTCTCGGTACCATCGAAAGCGTCGGCTTTTCCACCAGGTACTTGCAGGAAGGCGTTAAGCGGGAAGCCGTGTTCCTCATGTAGCGCACACTGATAACTCGACACTCAAGAAAAGGGGGCACGGTTACGTGCCCCTTTTTCATAGATCGCCAACTGATGTCCCACTTGATTCTAATACCAATCTGCCTGTTGCTGACGTGCCTCGCCGGGTACGGCGTGATCGCGATCTGTCGTATCGAAAAGACACTCGATACGATTGCCGGCGACGGACAGTTAGCGCGCGCTGCGGTCGGATTCACCGTCGGCGCGGCGGCCTTGTCTCTCCTCTTTGCTGTCAGTGGTCATGTCCGGCTAAACGCGTGGACCATGACGATTCCGGCCGTCGTTCTGGCGGCCTATGGGCTCTTCAATCTCCCCCACCGAGCGGCGGCTGGTTCTGCGAAACTGAGCAACGGCGAGGTTACTGCCGCCGCGTCGATTGCTGTTCTCGCGACACTCAACCTGTGCGGAGCGCTCACGCCGGAAGTCCGCCACGACCCACTCTTCTATCATGTCGAGGTTCCGCAGCTTTGGTTGAACTTCGGTCGAATGGTGGAAGTACCTGAAAATGGACACTCCTACTTTCCCTACGGTTTCGAAATGTTGTACACGTGGGGACTTTCCTTAGGCAGCGACTCCACCGCGAAGGCGTTTCACTGGGCGGCCGGGTTGGCGGCGGCGTTTTGGGCGGGACGCCTCGCGCGCCTCGTCGGGGGAAAGCCACTCTACGGCGCGGTGCTCTTTTACACGCTACCCACGATGAGCTACTTGAGCTCCTCGACTTACATCGACCTCGCGACTGCGATGTACGGAACTGCTGCTTTAGTCCTGCTGTTTCGTATTCACCCAAAGAAATGGATGGTCGCCGAGTCGTTACTCTTCGGGCTGCTAGTCGGCTCCGCGATGGCAACGAAATACACGGCCTGGCCACTGCTGGGCTTTCCTCTGCTAGGCGTCCTCCCGTTCTTGACGAACTGGAGAAACTGGCTCGCGGCGGGCATCATGGCGTTTGCCGCGATTGCGCCGTGGGCGATCAGGAACAGCGCGAT
>JAUIJJ010000326.1 GCA_030431385.1 bacterium
CATCGTCTTGCGCAGGCTCTTCTCTTGGGTCTCGGTGATGAGGCCGCGTTCAAGTAGAAGCTGGATCATCCGCTCGTCGGCGGTGGAGATTGTTGACATCGCTATGACTGCTCCATCAATTGCATTGCTCGTGCTGTGGAGAACGACTGATTCTGTACAGATGTGACCAATGGACTCGCGAAGCTCCCGGCTGGCAAGTGCCAAATGCCCCTCTCGGAAGTCCGTTGTTTAGCCACCAATCAGGTCGTCGAATTCCTGCATGACCTCGATTTGTTTCTGGATGACGGCTTCGCCGCGGGCGACGAAGTCGTCGGCGAGGCCGAACTTGGCGGCCAGTGAGGCGATGAGCTCGCGCTGATGAGATTCCATTGCGCCGTTTGCGAAGGAAACGCCAAGCCCCTCCAGGATCAGAATTCGCCGTGCTTCGTCGCGGAGGAAGACGTTGGCGACGTCTTCCGCATTGAAGGCTGGCGACTCGGTCGCCGGGTCGACGCCCATCTCGGCGCACATATATTGGATCGTGTAGCGTTCGCGGTCATCGATTTGATCGTCGTCGATTCTCGCCAAGTGGCGAGCGAATGACAGAAACGCGGTCTTTTCGTCCTTCTCAAGCATATGAAGATACATCGGTTTGTTGCTCCTCTGGGGCTCTTGAATCCTTGGCCACTAGAGGTGACTGAAAGCGAGGTTTGGGGAAAGGGTATTTTTCGGATTCATTCGAGCGGGCCCGAGTCGCCGCAAAGCGTTTGACCTTCGAGGCATGGAGCCCCAGCCTTTCCCCACTGCGGATGCAGCTTTCCAAGAAGGCCTGTACATGTATCTCGATTACTATGGGTTCGAAGAAGAGCCCTTCAACATAACGCCCGATTCCAGATTCCTGTTCCTGTCCCAGCGACATCGCGAGGCACTCGCGGCGCTGCTCTACGGGATCGAGCAACGGAAGGGTTTCATCGCTCTGACCGGGGAGATCGGCTGCGGCAAGACGACCATTTGCCGCGCCATGCTGGGCAAACTCGATCGCGAGACGACACGGCTCGCGCTGATCTTCAACCCCGAGCTGAGCGATCTTGAGCTGCTTCAGGCGATCAACGCCGAGTATGGGATCGACGCGGCTTCGTCGTCCAAGCGAGAGCTCCTCGACCGCCTCTACAAGTTTCTCCTCGAAGAATTCGAGAACGACCGAAACGTCGTGCTCCTCATCGACGAGGCCCAGCGTCTCGGCCCCGATGCACTGGAACAGGTGCGCCTCATCAGCAATCTGGAAACAGAGAGTGCAAAGCTGATCCAGATCGCCCTCGTCGGCCAGCCAGAGCTCGCCGACATTCTCGACCTGCCGGAACTCGAACAGCTCAATCAACGCATCACGGTGCGCTATCACATCGAGCCGCTGACCATCGAAGAGGTCGGCGAGTACCTTGAACACCGGATCGAAGTCGCCCAGGCGAAGATCCCGGTGAGGTTCCACAAAAAGGCTGTCAGGAAAATCTTCGAGTACAGCCGAGGCGTTCCTCGTCGCGTCAACGTGGTGAGTGATCGAGCGCTTTTGGTGACGTTTGTAAACGAGGAGACCGAGGTCTCTGAAGGCAATGTTGTTAAGGCCATCGAGGAGGTCGGGGGAATGCCGCGTCGCCACGCACGGCGCACGACGACGATCCTTCCTGTGCCTTCGAAGAGTGAGCTGACCGCCGAGTCCGGCGACGCCGCCGACGGAAAAAGGTCGAGCAGTTTGCCGATCGCGTTGGCCGTTTTTCTCGGCTTGGTCCTGATCGCGATTTCGATTCAGGGACTGGGCCTCTGGAACTGGGACGGCGGGACCGCTGACGGCAGCGATCCATTCAGAGTCCCAACCGGACCGACAACGACTCCGCCTCCAGAAGGAGATGGCGATGTTGTACCTGTGAGCACAGGCGGAGCGACACCGACGCCCGATCCCGTCGAAGGTTCCTCCCCCACTGCGACGCCATCCCCCGATCAAGAGAATGCGCCAGTCGAGCCAACGCCCTCGGCCACGCCAACGCCAGTCGCGAGGGAATCGGAGACCACCCCGACTGCCACGATGTCCAACTTGATGATCTCTATGCTCGCCTCGCCGACACCTGTCCCGGTAGCGACAACTGCTGCGACACCGATAGTCCCTTGGACCTACGACGGGAACGGAGTCGTGCGCATCGACGATCCGGCGATGTCCTATCCTGCCGCCGTATTGACGTGGCTAGAGATTCAACGTGGGGAACGCCTCCCCGATGCCGAGCTCTCGTCGCTCCGCGCCATGGAGCCGAAGCAAATTGCCGGGCTGCAACTCACGCAAGGGCGGCCACCACTGTTTCTCCGGGAAGTTCGCCTCCCTGCCTCGCTGCGGCTGTTGGACGAGAGCTCGCTCCCCGCATTGGTCCAAATGGCCGACTCGGCAGACTTCGGTCCGTGGGCGGTGCTCACGTTGATCAATGGGCCAACTGTTGAGATAAAGGACCCGATTTCAGGGAAGCGGAGAGTCCCTACTGATACGCTGGAGCTTCATATGACAGCCGTGGTTGTGCCGTTCTTTGACGAGCCGGGAATCGTCGGACTGGAACCTGGCGATGAGGGTGACGCAGTCCGCGCGCTTCAGAAAAAACTGCTGATCGCGGGGACGTACAACGGTGAGCTGACGGGGACCTTCGATCCGAACACGACGGATGCAGTGCGTCAATTTCGCGTGAAAGCCATGATCCCTGGCGAGGTGAAGATCGACGAGGCGGCGGCGTTTGCCCTGCTTACCAGGCAGGAGCCGCAATCATGAGTTCAATTCTCGATGCTCTGGAAAAAGCAAACCGGAAGAAACGTCAGCAACAGGGCCATCAGGAGCCGCTGGAGTCCGTCGCCCAGGAAACTGCGCGAGAGAGAAGACTTCGCGAGGAATCTCGCCGCGCGAAACGGACGATGCGCGCGATGTTTATCGGGGCGGGAGTCATCATCGCGCTGCTTGCAGGCGGTCTCGGCTGGATGCTGTTTTCATCTTCCGACGGCGAAGGCGATTCTCCCCCAGAAGGGACTCAGATTGCACAAACGCCCTCCGACTTAGGAGGAAACCGTCCGTCCCAAGCGAGGACTGACGTCGCCGTGGCGACACCCGCGCCGACCCCTGTGCCATCGCCGGTGAAGTCACCTGAGGTTGCCGCGCCAACGCCTTGGCCGTCGCCGACTCCCTGGCCGTCGCCGACTGCTCCTCCGGCAAAAGTCATCGTCGCAGAGGTCGAGCCTGAAAATTATGGGGAAGGGGATTTTTCAGGGATCTTCCGAGACGGCCAGATCATCCGCCCGTCAGAGCTAAACCTCAAGGTCGATGGCGTGATGGACATGGGCGATGGCTTCGAGGCGATTATCAATGGCGAGTCCGTGTTTCCCGGCCAGAAAGTCGGAGACCTACACATCATCGACATCACTCAGGGCTCCCTCACTGTGGACGTCGGCGACGGTACGATCGTGAAGGTGAGGCTCTAGATTGCACGCTGGTGACTTTGAACTGGTTTCCAAACAATCCGACGGCGACGGCAACGATGTGTATCGTGTCCGAATCGTCGCGGCCGGTATCGAACGGGAATACACGCATCACGCGGATCAGGACAGCTTTCAGATTTCTGGCGCGGAACGCACGATCAAGATCGGCGGCCACGACATGACCTCGATCATTGGAAAGCGTGTGCGCGAGTGGCTCCGCTCAGAAGTGCTCACCGAATGAAAAAGCGCCTTCTCCGATACCGAAGAAGGCGCTGAGTTGATTCTTTTCCTGACCTACATTCCTAGCTGATGAACGACTCGACCGGCTCGAGGGCCATGCCGTGAGCATCGGCCACCCCTTTGCATGTGACCTTGCCTCCCGCGACGTTCAATCCGTTGCAGAGGTCGACGTTTTCTCGAAGGGCCTTTTTGTAGCCGTGATCCGCCAATCGGACTATGAACGGTAGTGTCGCGTTCGTGAGCGCGAAGGTCGAGGTGCGCGCAACTGCCCCGGGCATGTTCGCCACGCAGTAATGAATGATGCCGTCGACGATGTAGATCGGATCGCTGTGGGTGGTGGCTTTCGCGGTTTCGAAGCAGCCGCCCTGATCGATGGCGACGTCGACGAGTACCGATCCCTTGGGCATGATCGACAAGTGCTCGCGCCGGATGATCTTCGGCGCGCGCGCACCGCTGATGTAGACGCCGCCGATGACCACGTCCACGCGATTCAGCTGATCCTGCACGTTATATTCGTTGCAATAAAGAGTAGAGACGTTCTTGGGCATGACGTCGTCGAGGTAGCGCAAGCGGTCGAGATCGATGTCCATCATGGTGACGCGAGCGCCCATGCCTGCGGCAATCTTGGCCGCGTTGGTTCCGACGACTCCACCCCCGATGACGAGCACGCGTGCTGCCTTAACGCCGGGCACGCCTCCCATCAAAGTACCGCGTCCGCCGCTCGGCTTTTCGAGGTACTTCGCTCCCTGCTGAACGGAGAGTCGGCCGGCGATTTCGCTCATCGGAGTCAGCAAGGGATGGCCCATGCGGCCGGTCACTGTTTCGTAGGCGATGCAGGTCGCGCCGGTATTGACCATCGCGTTCGTAAGTTTTTCACTGGAGGCGAAGTGAAAGTAAGTGAAGAGCAAGTGCTTGGACTGGATGAGCT
>JAUIJJ010000007.1 GCA_030431385.1 bacterium
GGTGATGAAGACGAAATCGATTTCTTCCGGTTGGGGGGCGGTGTGAGGTGGGAGGTTGGTGGCGGGGGAGTTGGCGGTGTTGCCGAGATGCGAGGCGGTTCTGTCGCGGTCGCGGTCGTAGGCGTTGACCCCGAGCAGGTCCATGACGAACTCGGCGGGGATCATGATGGCGCCGGGACCGTAGCCGGCGAACACCATCCCGACGTAGCGGCCCTGATCGTCGACGACTGCGCCGCCGCTGTTGCCAAAGGTCACAAAGGGCGAGGTGATGATCAGTTTGTTGTATCGCTCGTCGAAACCGAATTTGGAGTTCTGGAACTCGCGGACGATGTCGTCGAATTCCCGGGGGCGGTCGTAGTCGCGGGCGTCCCAAAGGTGAGTGACGACGCCGGAGCTCAACGTCCATCCCTTGCAGTTCGCGTTGCCGAGGGACCACAGCCGCTCGCCTCGTTTCAGGTCGCGGAAACGACGGAACTTCGAGAATCCCTCACCGGGAGCTTTGCGCACGGGGAAGACGATGATGTCTTCTTCGGCTGCTTCACGGCTGGCCATGGCGACTTCGATTTCCGGGTAGGTGTGCCATTCGCCGGGGATGGTGGCTTTCGTCTCGTCGAAGTATCGGAACACCAGCTCGTGGTCTTTGCCGAGCTCCGACTTTCCCTGCTGCCAATCGCTGAGGTACTCCTCCTGAACGCGCTCGCTGCCGACGTGTTGGTTGGTGGCGATGGTGGGGCCTGCGTCGAAGAGGACGCCGGTCCCGCACCAGATGATTTCCTCGGTACGCCGCTGCGAGAGGCCGGAGCGCTTTTCGTAGGAGATGAGCACTGTTCCATCAAGCAGGGCGTCGAGGACTGCTTCCGGGGGCTCCTCCATATCGCCCTGCGCCGGCAAGGCTGCGCAGGTTGCGATGCTGAGAACGATTCCGGTTAGAAGGCAAAGCTGGCGCATGAGTGTCCTTGGGCGGAAGGCGAGTTGGCTTGATAGGGAACTGAACCGAAGGGAAGGCAACCGATCAAGCAGGACTTCGGCGGAGGGGGCTGATTCGGGTGGGAAATGAAACCTTTCCCTTGTCCCCGCCGGGCCTTGCGGAAATCCATTGTGAATCATCGGGAACTCTGCTGTATTGAGTCCTGTCGAACGGGTATCGGCGCAGTGCCGCCGTTCACTTTCCCGGTCAGGAGAATTGAATCGTGAAGAACTTCTTTTTGGGCACGTCCCTTGTCTTTCTTATTGTGTTGGGGGTCGCCGCTGGTTGGGTGATCGTCGATCCGGCGGGCGTTAAGTCGACCCTGGGGTTGCTGGAGGAGGAGGCCGAGGAGCCGTCGCCACTTGTTTCGATAGACAAGCCCAAGACGCGCCGGGTGCCGCCTCGCTCGGAGATGGCACAGGCGGACACAGGCACGGTGGACCGCAAGGCGCAGCGTGCTCGCCGCCCTCCGACGCGCGCAGAATCGGATGCAGCGGCGGCCGATGGCGACGCGGAAACAGTGACCTACCGACGGGCACGCTATGTCGGTCCGAGGAAGCAGCCGCTGACATCCGCGCCTCCGGCAGAAGAGCTCTACCCGTTCTCGATCAACAAGCGTACGTTCCCCGACGCCGACACGATTAGCGTCGAGCTGCTCATCAAGAATCGCTCAGGCAATTACTGGAAGACCGCCTACGTCGTGCTTCGACCGCTCGATGGCAAGAAGGCAGAGACGTTTCAGATCGACGATTGGAACAGCGACGAAACCGCTGCCTTCGACTACGCGTTCCCAAAGAGCGAGATTCGCGAGCGGATGAGCAAGCTGCGCATCATGAGCGTGACCGGCGAAATGCGCGTCGCGGCGTTGGCGCGGAAATTGAGCGAGACGCGCGAGAAAGGCGCTGCGCTTAGCAAGGAACTGATGGCGACATACACCAGCGACTCTTCGTCGCCCGGTCAGATCGAGGCGCCGGGTCTGCTCGGCGCGCTTGCGTGGGCGACCTCTCCTGTCACGGGTATCGAAGTCGAGATGGCTCAGATGGAAGACGCTGAAGCGCCGCTTTCGATTAACTACCCACAGGACCGGCTGATCCCCGAGATTCATCCGGTCGAGATGGCGACCTCTTCCGCTGAACGCAACAACGCGATGCTCAACTTCGAGGATGCACACAAAGCGGCGGGGGATGTCGAGGATACGCTCCGAGATATCGCCGACGAGATGGAACGTCTGGGGTACACGAAGGCGCGCGACACGACCACCGGGCCGATGCTCGAGAAGGTGCGCCGCGACCTCGGCGAGTTTAACCGCGCGGCGCTCAAGCTGGCGACGACCGCGAGCCGGACCACTGATCGAGAGATCAAAGAGCTCGATAAACTGGTCGGCAGGTATGGCGGTGTGCTCGTGGACCTGATGGAGCAGATGGAAGAGAAGGTGTTCTCGGTCCAGAACTAAATCAGTCGATATTTGGAACGAAAAACTCTCGACTCACCATTGGTAAGTTGTTTGACTTACCGAAAGACATTGGAAAGTTAGCTGTTACAGGAGGTTGTGCATGTTCAAGAAAATCATACTCGGAACCGCAACTGTCGCTGCGTTCACCTTGATTTCATTGGGTTTACCTTCGGCCACATCAGCTCAGTTTACGCCTCCCCTGGATGCAATGGACGAGTTGAACAGCCAAAGCCCGAGCGGTGGCCTTAACTCGACGGACTATATCAATCGCGCGAACAACGCTGTAAATAATGCCAACAACCAACAAGACCCGTTTAACCAGCAGCCTCAGCAGGACCCGTTTGGCAACTCGCCTCCGGGCGGTGACTTCACACCTCCGCCTGCACCGGGAGGTGGTGGCGGATTCGGGACCGAAGGTTTCGGCGTTCCCCAAAGTATCGCCAACATCAAGACGCTGACGGCTTGGGGTGGTACGCGAGTGGTCGCGCACCGCACCGGTCAGATCTTGCAGGACGCCCGGCAGGTTTCGATCCTCGCCACCGCAGTCGATGATTACTTCGACGACGGCGAGCAGGGAAATGACGCCATCGCTGGCGACGGCATTTACACGAATATCACGATCAATGAGGACTACATCAGCCCGGAGGCCCATCAGGTCAAAACCAAGCTGATTCAGTCACTCCAGTTCGTCGAGACACTGACTCCGATGCAATTCAATCAGGTTCCGATCGCGTCGACGGAGCCGCTGTCTCCGCTTCCGCGCATCACGGATCTGGAGTCCAAGCAGGACGAGCGGCTGACCTATTGGGCGGTGAATTTCCTCCATGATTACCGAATCAATCCAGATGAGATTGATGGCGAGTTTTACCCGACGTTCCTGCCGCCGCCGCCTCGCGCGCCAAACATTCCGCTGCCGATTACGTTCACGCCTCGTCCTCAGGTGGAGGAAAACGACGCCGATGGAGAGGGCGATGACGGCGATTTGTTCGATGACGATGTCACCGGCACCCCGCAGGGCAACGCCAGCAGTCGCTACTTCTAAACAAGACTAAACCGGCTCCCTGCGAAGGGAGCCGGAAACACTTCGCACGAAGAGACCCACCCGGTTATGAATCAGAAGGAAATCACGGAAAACCTCACGCTCGCTCAAACGCTCCTGGAGCAGTGGCTGAGATTCAGGCAGTACTATCTGAAGGGGATTTCCGAGGAGCCAATCTCTCCGGAAGAGGAAACTCAGTTTCTGGAGACGACAAGCACCGTCGCGCAAAACGTGCGTAAGCTCGCCCAGCGCGTCGACGAAAAGCAGCACCCTTTCAAAGCGAAGGAAATTTCCGCGCTTCTCAAGGGAAGCATTTCCATCGCGAACTTTCGGAACCTGCCCGAGACCGACCAAAAGGCATTCTACAAGCAGTGGCACGAGTGCCAAGTTTACCTGAGCAGGACTGTGGGAGCTTTCAAGTTCCTGCATGAAGGATATCGCCCCCCGGTAAAGAAGGGGGCGAAGAAGAAGAGCGGTGGCGGAAACATGAAGATGATCATGATCATCGTCATAGCCATACTCGTCGCCGCTGGTGGTTACTACGTATGGCAGGAAGTCATCTGATAGCGGATAGGCATACCTCAGGCGCCTCGTTGTCGGACATTATTCAATTGCCCTCGCCGGTTTGCTGTGGAGGATTGGCACAGTTTTCCATGAGGAAAGTACACTGAATTCAGCCTTGTTGGCGCCTGAGTTTCGGAGGCCAGACCGCATGCGTGCCCAAACCCGCACCCTGTTCCTGATCGTTCTTGCTGTTGTTCTTGGCAGCGGACTCGTTGCATGTAAAAAACAACGAGCAGAAATCGCGCTCAAGAAAACCCGTACCGTTGTTGCCGATATCCAAGGCACGCTGGATGGGGGTCGTATTGCTCCTGAGAAACTGGACCAGATCAATTCCCAGATTGATCAGGCGAACCAGAATCTCGAGGGGAATCCCGAATTGGCGCTGACGACTGCCAATGCTGCCCGCTCTTCGGCGGAACAGCTGCGCATCGAAGTCGAGGAGCGCTACGCTTCTGACCTGTGGACGCAGGCGCAGGAAGAGATTCGCGTCGCCGACATTAACGACCTTCCCCGACTCGACCCAGACCGCTATCGCCGAATTCGCGAAGTTCGCGACGAAGCGCAGACTGCGCGTACAGATAATGATTGGCCAGCGGTGATCAGTCTGTCGCAGGAGATCGTCGACGAAGTGCGAACTGGTCTCGCCAGTTTGCGCAACGAAGCGGATCGCCGGAAGATTGACGCTGAGCAGTCGCTCACGGAACTGCGTCGTATCGGCGGCGAGACCTACGCCCCCGAAGCAGTCATCCAGGTTCGCGACGATATCAACCGCGCCATCGGCATCGCCGATACGGACCGCGATTATCAGCTCGCCATCAACAAGTTCGCCGAAGCGAAGGTTAAGTCTGAGCAGGGCATCGAGAAGGTGCGCCGCGAGCAGGCCCGCGAACGCCTTGACCAGATCGAAGGGCTTCTCACGACGGCCCTCATCGAAGGCGCGAAGCAATACCAGCCCGAAGATTATCAGAAGTCCTCGGACCTGTACGATCTCCTGATTGTTGACTATCAGGAAGGCCGCTACACAACAGTTATTGAAGGCGCCGACCTTCTCATCCCGGACGCGCAGCGCCTCGTGATTGAAACCAAGCGCTCCGCATCTGACGCGCGCCTTACGTCAATGCGCCAAAACATCCGCGAGTTGGAGGAGGGCGGCATTCTCGAGTACCTCCCCGGATCCACGCAGCAACTGCGCGCCACTCTCACAGAGGCTAGCGAGGAACGGCAGCGCAATGTTGAGGAAGCCTTCGACCGCATCAAAGAACTCTACATCACTTCTTCCGACGAGTTTCAGCGCATCCGCTCGCAGTTCCGCGATCTCGCTCTCGACCGCATCCGCGTCGCGAAGAACTCGCTAGAAACAACGCGAGCAGTCTTTGACCAAATGGACACGCTCTTCGATCCGATCGACGGGCCGATGACGCCGGAACAGCGCGCCTTCGAGAACCAGAAGCGCGCGCGCCAGTCGGAGCTGGGTCAGATTCTTGAAGAGGCAAATGTCGATCTCGGGACTTCTGATCTGCGCCAGCAGCAAGACAAGTTCAAGCCGGCTATCGTTCTCGCAGAGGACGTGAAAGCGCGCTCGGAAACCGCCCTCAACGACATCTATCACGTCGTCGGACACAACGCCTCGATCGAGTTGGCGGGATTGATTTCTCGCTACGAACGCGACGGTGCTCGCGAGTACGCCCAGGAAGAACTGCAGCGCTCGACCGAGCTTCTCGATCAGGTCAAGGGACTCATCGGCCAGAGCCAGTATCGCGAGGCCGTTGAGCTTTCAGCCGAAGCACGCGCGGATGTTGAGCTAATGGCTCAGCGAATCGCTGGTCGCGCTACGGAAGAGCTTCGTACCGCTCGTCGGGGCCTCGATTCGGCGCGCTCGGAAAAGACGCGCAAGTACCGCAGCAGTATGCTCGACGAGGTCAGTGGACTGATCGGCGACGCCGAACAGCACCTTCAGGAAAAGCGCCTGAAGCTCGCCGTTGAAACCGCCAAACGCGCAGGTGCGCTCGCCAAGCAGGCAGAGACAGAATCGAACATGCTCGCTGCTTCGGATCAGATTGATGCTGCGCAGGGTTCTATTGAAAAGGCACAGACCGCTCAGGCGGAACTCTACGCCGGTCGCGAAATGGAAGACGCGAGGAAGCTCCTCAGCTCCGCGCGGACACTTTACTCCTCTGCCGACTATGTTAAGGCGGAGGAACTCGCCGCTTCGTCAGACAGCCGTGCCACGGACGCCATCTACAAAAAGATCAACGAAGCTGAAGCCGTCATCGCGACGGCGAAGGCCGTCGGAGGCTGGGAGTATGACGACAAACGTCTCTCCGAAGCGAACACGCGCGTCCGCGAAGCCCGCGCCGCAATCGAGACTCAGAACTACCAGCGCAGC
Source organism: bacterium (assembly GCA_030431385.1). GTDB lineage: Bacteria > Sumerlaeota > Sumerlaeia > SLMS01 > SLMS01 > JAUIJJ01. The sequence continues at coordinate 6,410 of JAUIJJ010000007.1, forward strand.
GAACAACTCGCAGAGTCCGCCCGCGACGTTGCCGCCGATCTTGTCGACGACGCGAAAGACCACAATTATCACCGTCAGGTCAGCCGCATCAAGAAGGGCCTCAAAGAAGGCACGAGTCAGGGTGTGAACTTCTTCCAGCCGGAGAACTCGAAGGCCATTCGCCTCCGTCTCGCCGAGCTTCAGAACGAGTACTCGCGTCCCAACTACGAGCGAGTGATGACGCAGCTCGTAACTCTCGAGGGCGAGCTTCGTCAGACTCTCAATACGACCGACGTTTTGGTCGAGACAGTGGCCGATCAGCAAGAGCGCCGTCTCGAGAACTTGGTGGAAGCCGGTGCGGTCCAGTACGCCGCCTGGGAAGTTGCCAACGCCCGCGATCATCTTCGCTACGCACGCCTTGATTACCGTCGTGGCCTCTACAAGGCGGCGCACTCGAACCTCGACCACGCGATCAAGCTGATCGATTCCGTCGCGATGCGCTCCGCCAACCAGAACTACATGAACGAGATTCAGCACCTCTACGACGAGTACCGCAAGGTTCAGCTCCAGTTCGCCAACGTGCTGACGCTTGCTCCTGTCGAGCTTCGCGAGCTGGCAGTCGGCACCAACGGCGCGGCTCAGGCCGTCGCGATCAGCGCTCAGATCACTCCGATGGAGTTCCGCGCTGGTGTTGACGAGCTTTACTCGCGCGCTCTGATCGTACGCGTCCCGCCGGGCCTCGAGCGGATTCAGGAGTCAGTTATCAAGTCCTTCGCCGAGGGACGCGCTGCTGCTCTCAACTTCGAGAAGCTCGCGATCCTCAACCGGTTCGCCACGCGCACCGCGCTCAGCTTGATCGATCAAGCCTACATGCGGATGAACGAGTCTAACCGGATCGTCGCCCAGGTACAGCGCGAGCTGATCACCGAGGAAAAGAGCTATCACATCGTCTTGAACGAAGCTGCTCGACTGGTCAATTACTAGGAACTTAAGGAACTCACCAGATGGGTGCCGTTACAAAATTCTTCAGCAACATGAACTACGTGTACGCGATCGAGTTGATCGTGATACTGGGGATCATTGCGTTTCTCCTCTTCGTGTTCTACAAGCTCGGCTTACTAAGCAAGGGAGGCAGCTGACCCAGCTGCCTCCCACTGCCACACCAAAAACCTGAGAACCAATGGCCAAGAATCCTCACCTTAAAGTCGAAAATCGAATCATGGTCTGCCGCGAGTACGCTGAGCTATGGCAGCGCTTTTTCCAATTCTTTGCCGATGATCTGGAAGACCTTCAGGTCAACGACCAGATGGAAAAAGAGTTCCAGCAGATCATGAACATCCTCGCCCTGAACTTCTACAAGTTTCAGCAGCTTTGCGGCGAGCAGATGAAAGATACCGACGACATTCTGAAGATCATCTCGGATGCCGTTTCCATGGGGCACCTCCAGTCCACCCCGGAGGCGACGCTCTCGAAGGTCCGTGTTGATTGGCACACGACTTTTATCGAAATGAACAAGGCGCTGGGAAAGCTCCTCGCCATGCTCCCGCCGAAGCGGTTGGCCGAACTCCAGCAGTCCGAGAACAACGCGCAGCAGGGTTAGCGGGACTCCGCCTGCCGCTGCTGATTGCTACTCATCTTCGTCCTCATCCTCATACTTGGCTCGACGCCTCCAGGGCTTCACGAGGCCCGCTTGTAGAACCATGCCCACGATCGCGATAGGCACGATTCGGATGAGATCCTGTGGCCAGTTTACTCCGACAACTATCAGGTACGCGCCGGCGCAACTCGTCATCGCGATCAGCACGTAGCGGCTCAGTTTCACCGTGAGGGCCCCGCCGATCCCCGCGGCCAACAGTGCTGCGCCAGACTGAGTAACTCCCCAGAGAAGCCACTCTGGCTCTGTGTCGGCCGGAAGCGCGTTCATCAACGCGAGAGTTCCCGATGCCGATGCGGCTGCTCCCATGAGAAAGAATGCAGCGCGATGCAAGAACCGGAACAGAAGGACTCCGGCGATTGAGCCAAGAACGAGCGACGTCGCTCGGATGACGATCGTTTGTGTTTCAGTTAGCTCGGTCAGACCGATGAAGAATTCAGCGACGGATAGCGCAAGCCCCGCAGCGAGCACGGCCCCAACGACATTTAGCGAGACCCAATAAAGCAACCAGCCGCCGAGGAGAAAAAGCACCCCGGCGGCCAGCGGCAGATAGTCGATTGATTCCAAGAACTAGCCTCCACACCAGCGGTTTAGCCGCCACCGTCTCGCGTCCTCGCGAACAATGGAAAGGGAAACCGGTCGAGGAGCTAGGCGCGAATCTCGTCGGCCCCCATGCGATCGCGGAGCACTTCCGGAATCTCGATGGAACCATCGGCTCGTTGGAAGTTTTCGATGATCGCAATCATCAGGCGGGGGAGCGCGAGTCCGCTTCCGTTGAGCGTGTGGGCGAAGAGCGGCTTGGCTTTCGCCTCTGGGCGGTAGCGGATGTTAGCGCGGCGGGCTTGGAAGTCTTCGAAGTTTGAGCAGCTGGAGACCTCCAGCCAGGTGTTCATACCAGGCGCCCAAAGCTCCAGATCGTAGCACTTGGCAGCGCCGAAGCCCATGTCGCCGGTGCAAAGTTCGAGGACGCGATAGTGGAGTCCTAGCGCCTCGAGAAGCTTCGTCGCATGGCCGACCAGCCGCTCCAAAGTCGCGTAGCTTTCCTCGGGCTTTACGATGTGAACCAACTCGACCTTGTGGAACTGATGGATGCGCGCGATGCCGCGATTCTCGCGGCCGGCGCTGCCAGCTTCGCGGCGAAAGCAGGGCGTGTGTCCACAGTAGCTGATGGGCAAGTCTTCTGCTGCGAATGTCTCCTCGGCGTGCAGATTCGTGACCGGAACTTCTGCCGTCGGGATCAGGAAGAGGTCGTCTTCTTTGATGTGGTACATGTCGTCTTCGAACTTGGGGAGCTGGCTCGTGCCGAACATCGATTGGCGGTTCACGACGTAAGGAACGGAGACTTCGGTGTAGCCGTTCGTCCCCGTGTGCGTGTCGAGCATCCATTGGATGAGCGCGCGTTCGAGTCGGCAGCCGGCACCTTTGAGAGTGTAGTAGCCGGAGCCGGAAATCTTCGCGCCGCGCGGCAGGTCCAAAATCCCGAGCGCTTCGCCCAGATCCCAGTGGCCCTTGGGTTCAAAGTCGAAGGTCTTCACGTCGCCCCAGGTGCGCGCGACCTTGTTGTCGTCTTCGTCCTTCCCGCGTGGGACAGAGTCGTGGGGGAGATTGGGGACGCGAGCGAGCAAGTCGCTTAGTTCCTCATCAACGGTCGCCTTCTCTGCGTCGACCTCAGTGATTTTCTCACCGATTCCCTTCGACTCTTCTTTCAAGTCGTCGATGGGTTCTTTGGCCTTTGCGCGCTGTGGGATGAGCTTGCTGATCTCGTTGCGGCGGGCTTTGAAGTCGTCGGACTTTTGGACGAGCGCGCGGCGCTTCTCATCCAGCGCCAGAACGGCGTCGACGACCAAGGCGTCGCCGTTTCTCAGCGGGAGAAGTTCACGAACCCGGTCGGGGTCTTCACGAAACACTTTGATATCAAGCATGGGGTTTCCCTTGGAAAAACTCGCGCCCGTATCCCGGGCCCGATGGTTGGCGTGGTCAAGACGGATGACTCGATCTGTCTGTTGCGGGTAGCGATGAATGCGAAATGCCGACCGGCGGCCCGGTCGGCATTCGATGATTCCAATCAGGTATCAACGGTTGCTCAGGCTTCCGTGGCGGGCTTTTCTTCTTCTGAGTCCGCTGACTTTTCTTCCTCTACCTCCGGCGATTCCTCGGTCGCTTCGACTGCGGGAGGGTCTTCGTCGACGGTTTCGTTGTCCGAAATGCTTTCTGAGTCTGTGTCGTCGGAGCCGGACTCAGGGGCTGCTTCTGCCTCAGCCGCATCCTTCTTGTCGCCGAGTCGATTCGCCATGTCTTCGGCGTCGCGTAGGAACTCGACTTCTTCCTCGGACATCTCGGACTCTTCGACGTTTTCTGGAACTTCCATCTCATTGAGGCCGTCGAGGTAGTCCGCTGCGCCATCGACGATCTCTTCGGCGAGCTCCTCGTCGTTGCCCGTGAAGATGAGAAGGTTGTGGGGAGACATCTCAGCTAGTTTCTCGACTGAGTTGTACTCGCTGTTCTTCGACATCGCAGCGCGGGAGAAGTCTGAGAGCCCCTCGATCTGCGAGAGGAAATCTTCGAGGTACTTGATGTTGACGGCTTCGAGGCGAGCCAGCGTTTCCGCTTCTTCCTGCTCGCCGATGTCGATCTTCCACCCAGTGAGCTTGGCCGCGAGCTTGGCGTTCTGGCCGCGCTTGCCGATGGCCTTGCTGAGCGAGTCGCGCTCGACGATCACGTGAGCACGTTTCTCTACTTCGTTCAGTTTGATGTTCACGATGTTTGCCGGGTTCAACGCTGAGCGGATGAAGTTTTCCGGGAGCGGCGACCACGGAACGATGTCGACCTTTTCGTTGTCGAGCTCGCGCACGATCATCTGAACGCGGGAACCCTTCATGCCGACGCATGCGCCGACAGGGTCGACGTTGGTGTCCATCGACTGTACGGCGATTTTTGTGCGAACGCCCGGTTCGCGGGCGATTTCCACGATGCGAACGGTGCCATCGCTGATCTCGGGGACCTCAGTCGCGAAGAGCTCCTTCACGAGGTCGGAACGCGTTCTGGAGAGGATAACTTGCGGGCCTTTGGGGGTCCGGCGCACGTCGACGATGAGCGAGCGAACGCGATCGCCGAAGCGGTAGCGCACCCCCATGGGAATCTCCTGCTGGGGGAGAAGGCATTCCACGCGGCCGAGGGCCGCGATGCTGTCGCGCCGCTCGTAGCGCTGGACGATTCCCGTCACGACCTGGCCGACCTTGTCCTTGAAGTCGTTGTAAACGCGATCGCGCTCCGCGTCGCGGAGGCGCTGGAGGATACCCTGGCGCACGGACTGGGCGGCGATGCGGCCGAATTCTTCCGGTGAAATCTCGACGTCGACTTCCTGCCCGAGCATGTAGCTGGAGTTCTGTTCCTTGGCGGAAAGAATGTCGATTTCGAACTTCTCGTCCTGAACGTTCACCACGACTTTCTTCTTCACGTAGATGCGCATGTCGCCGGACTCGATGTCGAGGTCCGGGCGAGCGTCCGCGAAAGTCTTGGCGCGCTTTTGTGCGGCGCTGAGGATCGCAGACTCGATGGCCTGCTTGATGACCTCGGGCTCGAGGTCCTTTTCCTTGGAGATCTGTTTGATGAGCGGCTTGAGGTTAAGCGGCTCGATTTCTTTGACTTTTTTCTTCTTCGCCATGATGCGTTGATTCCTGAGTTTTTCGGTTTCAGTTTTCGGAGAAAAACAAACGGGCCGCCCGAAAATCCGGGCGGCCCGAGAAACTTCCCTCGAACTGTTGGACGAAACAGTGCGGCCCGTTGCCACGCGCTGCAAGCGAAATCTAAGTGCTCTCCGTTTCCCGAACCGGGTAGACACGCACCGCCTTCCCTCCTACGTTCCTTGGCACTTTGCGGAGCACCCCGAGTCAGACTTGAGCGCCCACCCTTCCAAATACGATTGTACCGTCGTCATCGTCACCTGGAACCGACTCGATAAGCTCGGGGCGGCGATTGATTCGGTGTTCCGGCAGACCATCGCGGATCGCCTGGAAGTCATCGTCGTCGACAACGGTTCCGAAGACGGCACGATCGCTTGGCTGCGAGAGTCCAAGCATCCCGTTCGTATCCTCAGTTATCGCTCGAACATGGGCGCTTCAACTGCAAGGAACGCAGGCATTCACGCGGCGACTGCGGCTCATGTCTGTTTCCTCGATTCCGACGCTGTTTTGCTTTCGACCAACGCCATTGAGCGTTGTCTGGAAGCCGTTAAGTCAGGCCCCGAGCGTGCTGTTGGTGGGGCGATCTGGCTCGATGCCGAGAAGACAAAGCCCTTCTGTTTCGGGGGCTACGTCACGCCGGAAGGGCATTTCGATGGCGAGCGTTCGCGCTCGGATTCGGACGACCCCGACTTCCTCTCAACGTGTTTTGCCGTCTGGGAAAAGTCGCTTCTCGAAGAGCTTCGCGGGTTCAATCCGTGGTACTTTTGGGGCATCGAGGATCTGGACATTTCCTTGCGCGCTCGAGCCAACGCGCGGCGGCGAGCTGACAGCGCGGCCACGCGATACCGCGTCCTCATGGACATCCACGCCCATCACGATATGGCACGCCAGGGGCGGCAGTATCAGTTCGACGACTGGGCGCGCGTGTTCCGATCCATCGAGCGCCAGCGGCTCTATCTGGTCCTGTCGTACGCAGGGATTGCGGGCTTTGTGAAGGTCTTGCTGAGCGGACCGTTTCGCCTCAAACGCATCCAAACCTCCGCATGGGAACGTCGGCTTTCGCTAAAGGAAAAATTCCTGTCGGTGGGCTGGTTTCCATTTCTCAGGCTGCTGTGCCTCCCTATTGACTTGATCAGCCAGCGACGAGACTTCCTGAAGGGCACGCCCGCCCCGGTTGAGATTGATCAGACGCGATAACGATTCTCGAGGGGAAGAAAATCGCGCTCACTTCTCTTGCCCGGGAATACGCTTGGACTGATCTTCCCGCGAGAGTTCAACGATTTGGATCAGCTCCCGGTCAGGTCACCTGACCATCAAGAGGCTCGCCGATGAAACCCATCAAAATTGCTGCCGCCGTTCTCAACCAGACACCGATGGATTGGGACACGAACGAGCGGAACATGGAACGGGCAATCCGTGAAGCGCGCAAGCAGGACGTACGTGTCCTTTGCCTGCCCGAGTTGTGTATCACCGGGTACGGGTGCGACGACGTTTTCTGGTCGCCGACGCTTCAGGACACGGCCATCGACATTCTCCATCGGATGTTGCCGCACACGGCCGGGATGGTCGTTTCCTTTGGGCTGCCGCTAGTTTTCCAGAACTGCATTTTCAACGTCGCCTGCTTGGTGGGGGACGGAAAGATTCTCGGCTTCGCCGGTAAGAAGTTCCTCGCGGCGGATGGTATTCACTACGAGCCGCGTTGGTTCAAGCCGTGGCCAACGGGCCTTCGCTCGGAAGTGAAGCTGCGCGGTAAGTACTATCCCGTGGGCGACATTTTCTTCGACCTCAATGGGGTTCGAATCGGATTCGAGATTTGCGAGGACGCGTGGGTCGCTTCTCGCCCCGGCGGAGCGATGGCTCAAAAGGGCGTGGATATCATTCTCAATCCCAGCGCCAGCCATTTCGCCTTCGGAAAGTACGAGGTCAGGAAACGTTTTGTCCTCGAAGGCTCCCGCGCATTCGGAGTCGTCTATGCGTATTCAAACCTCGTGGGGAACGAGTCGGGCCGCGCGATTTACGACGGCGGCGGGCTGATCGCTTCCTGCGGAAAGCTCCTTGCCGAGGGCGAACGCTTCACCTTCGCTGACTGCCACATCACAACCGCAAATGTGGACATCGAGTCAGCCCGCGCGGCGAAGTTGAGCTCGGGCAGCTTCCGCCCCAACCTCGAAGTCGCCATGAACGAAGTCGTGCAGGTGGACTTCGACATTCCGCGTAACGACCGCCAGTCACTGAGCATCGAGCAGGCGACGTGGGAACGTTCCCCTCGGATTAAGGAAGAAGAGTTCACACGGGCCATCGCGCTCGCGCTGTTCGACTATATGCGCAAGAGTCGGTCACGAGGCTTTGTCGTTTCGATGAGCGGTGGCGCGGACTCGGCTGCGGTCGCGACGCTGACGTCCTTCATGGTCCGCCTCGCTCTTCAAGACTCCGAAAAGGAAGAGGTTCTCAGGAAGCTCGCGTACCTAAATCTTCCCGAAGAATCAACCGTCGACGACATCATCAAGAAGCTCTTGCTGTGCGTGTACCAAGCCACCGAGCACAGCGGTGAGACGACGCGCAACGCCGCCGAAAGCGTAACCAGGGCGATCGGCGGCGAGTTCCTGGAACTGAGCGTGGATGACGTCTATAAGCACTACGTAGAGGCGGTGGGTGGTGCGCTGGGGCGCGAGATCACTTGGGGCCAAGACGACATCGCGCTGCAGAACATTCAGGCGCGCGTGCGCGGCCCCAGTGTGTGGATGCTCACGAACATCCGCGGGTCGCTGCTGCTCGCCACGAGCAATCGCTCGGAGGCGGCGGTCGGTTACGCGACAATGGACGGCGACACCTGCGGCGGCCTGAGTCCCATCGCGGGCATCGACAAAGCGTACCTGCGGCGTTGGCTCAAGTGGGTTCAAACCGAAGGGCCGGAAGGCATCGGTCCGATCCCGGAAATGAGCTTCGTCAACGAGCAGCAACCGACCGCCGAGTTGAGGCCTCGCGAATTCAAGCAGACCGACGAAAAGGACCTGATGCCGTACGAGGTTCTCGATGCCATCGAACGTGCGGCGATTCGCGACAAGTTCTTCCCCGAGGATGCCTTTCACCTGATGGTTTCGGAATTCCCTCAGTACAGCGAGTCGGACATCCGCAAATGGGTGGCACGATTCTACACCCTCTTCGCGAGAAATCAGTGGAAGCGCGAGCGCTATGCGCCGTCGTTCCACGTCGACGACAAGAACCTCGACCCCAAAACCTGGTGCCGTTTCCCGATTCTTTCGGGTGGCTACGAGCGGGAGTTGAAACAACTGCGCGAAAGCGTCGAGGGCGATTCGGAATAGAGACCGGCTCAAACTTGCGGTTGCCGCTTGCTGAGTTAAGATCTTCAACTGACAGGTCAATCTGTCGCGACAAGAGGAGGCGTTTGCACCGTCATGAGCGAAAACTCTGAGAAGGAAATTCTGTATGAGGGAAAACACGTTCGCCTGATTTGCGAGGACGGCTGGGAATACCTAGACCGCGCCAATTCGGAGGTGGCAGCTGTGGTGATTCCCGTGACCGATGACGGCAAGGTGGTCTTCGTCGAGCAGATGCGGATTCCTGTTGGTGGGCCGGTGATAGAGTTTCCCGCAGGTCTCGTCGGCGATGTCGAAGGGCACGAGCGTGAGGAGATCGTCTCGGCTGCGAAGCGCGAACTCTTCGAGGAGACGGGCTACGAGGCGATGTACTGGGAACTGCTGGCGCAGGGGCCGCCGTCGCCGGGCCTCAGCTCAGAACAGGTATACTTCTACATGGCGACGGGCCTCGCGTGGAAGGGCCCCGGCGGGGGAGACGCTGGTGAATCAATTGTCGTCCACGATGTGGCCTACGGCGAGATCGAGGATTGGCTCGAAACGATGAGGCTACTTAAGCGTCAGGTTGATCCGAAGATTTTTGCGGGTCTGTATTTTCTTCAACGGCGCCATCGTCAGAAATAGCCTCGTCTTCTTCGACGCGATCATTGAACTCATCGGGCAATATCAACAGGCACCAGATCGCATCGCGCTCGAAGGTACGTTCGATGTACCACTCATCAGGAAGCTCGACATCATCGATCTCCATTCCGGGATACTCGGTCGAATACTTGAAGATCGCCTCGGGCGTTTCGTTCTCCTGGCGCATCCGATTCCGCACGTCCGTTAGCCCGAATTCGGGGTTGGTCAGATAGACGGAGAATGGCCACGGGGCGACGATGATTGCGCCATCGGGATAGTACTTCTCCAGCTTGTTCGCGGCGTTGTGTGTGAAGTCGAACCAATCGAGGAACATCAGGTTCTCCTCGCCATTGGACGCGACTTCGCGTTTCGGGAGCCGGATCTCTTCGAGCTCTTCAACCGCTTTGTCCTGCAAGATCGATATGTAGATCGGGTGCCATTTGAGAACCATGAACGGGATGATCATCAGCGCGGCGATGGTTTGTGCATGCCAGCGCCACTTGTCGAAAAGTAGCCACACGACTCCCATGAGTGTGATGTAGATCGCGGGATATCCGATCATGAAATAGCGGATCAGCGCGTAGACCTCGCGCAGCGATTGAAGCGCGATTTGCACGAGGACGACGAGCCATAGAATTGTCAGGAGGGAAACCGGGTCGAGGCGCCTCGACCATGGAGATTCGGAGTTTTCCTCAATGGTAGGACGCACCCATTTCCGAAACCTTTCCTTTTTTTTTTCATTCACCAGATACATCGCAACGAGCGCCACGGCCGCATAGATGGAAATCCGAAATGCGATGGAGTTGCTGTTCTCTTCGAAAGTCATGTACCAACTATGATAGAGGCGGCGCCAGTACTCCCACGTCGAGGGGACGAAGCCGATTTGATTGCCACCTTCGTATTTGCCGTCGTCGAAGAGATGCCCGACGAGCGTGTACTTGATACCATGGTAAATCGCGAAGACCGCGAGCGGCGTCAGCAGCGGCCACCAAGTCTCCCACAGATACCGCCCATTCTTCCAATGGTCTTTGTTTCGGGAAGAAAACGCGGCGTAGATCATGAATGGACCGAGGATGAACATGCCGTTGAGCTTCGTCATCGTTCCTAGAGTCAGCGCTACGGCTAAAACGACAGGCGATCCCATCGCTGCGCCAGCGACCGCCCAAGTTCCGAAGGCGGCGACGAATAGGTCGAGCGTGGATTGCAATGATTGACCAAGCACAACCGGATGGATGACAAGTAGCAGCGCCGCGAAGAAGCCGACCGACCAATCGAAGGCGCGTCTTCCGATTTCAAACGTCGACGCCAGAAAAAGCGCCCACGCCATCCAGATCAAACCGTGCATCGCGTCGAGCGGTGGGATGCCGACTTTCCACAGCACCGCCATTCCCCAAGACACCAGCGGGGGATGACCCGTATCCCAACTTTCGCGGAACGGAAACCACGGGTGTTCTTCGAGGTCTTCGGCGACCTCCCACGTTGTCAGGCCATCGTGGTAAGGAGGGATTTCGCGCAGGTCGTTGAGGAAGACGAGTGTCAGCACGACAATCGCCAGCCACGCGGTGAGCAGCGGCCACCGCCGCGCCCAACTCGACAAGTTCTGGGTCACGCCGTGGACCCACTCGGGAAACTTTAGTGTCGTGTTCATTGCGGAGAGGAGAGAGTCACGACCGCACCCTCATGGTCAACGCCGAAGAGCGCACAGCGTCGCGCGCGAGGCTGGTTAGTTGAACCGCCGCACCTCTCGACTGCTCAACAAACTACCCATTGGACTTTCACAATGAGGAAACTTTTTACATAAACGATTGTTTGCAAACGATTCGGGACCGAGGCGCCCGAGTGGCCATAACTCTAGTGTTCGTAGCCTTGTAGGGGCGCTGCTCCGGGCTCCCAGTCGTTGGCACATATGTTGGGTTAGGGAATCGTCGAGTGTGGTAACTCCGCTGTCCCCCTCCAGCAGCCCTCTCTTTCGTCAACTTGGCCAATCCAGACGCGGGCGCCACCCAACGCCTGCTTCCACCCGAGGAAAGACGATCTCATGACAGCATTGGCTGAACTGCCGATCACTGATCTACCTCAACGAACGAACAGCAATGTGCTGCGCAACATCCTCGAGAAGAACTACTTCTACATAGTCAGCGTCGTGCTGATGATCCTCGGGGTGAGGCTGCTGATGCACGCGGCGACGACCCCCGGCGAGATATTCGAGAAGGTGTTTCACTCACTCCTGATCTTGCAAGGGTACGAGGGCTTGCTGATCGCGACGTCGCTGCTCATTGTGTGGAGGCTCAAACGGTTGGATGATGCGCTCACGCTCTTCTTGATCCAACTTTTGCTCCTCTTCGACCCGACTTTCTTCAGCGACAATTTTGCCACGATGGCGCGGACGGACAACCCCCCGATGTCGGCGTCTATTGTGAATATTGCGAGCCTGGTCCTGGTGCCTGTGAAGCTATACGTGCTCCAGTACTTCCTAAAGTTCCGGCTCTCCGATCGGTTGATGTGGGGGATCGTATTGGCGGCTGGGTATGTCTACGCGTTGGAGTTCTCCCTCGGCGTCCGCGAGGATCATCGCAGCGAATCTTATGTCTATTACGCGTTGAGTTGGGTACCGTTCGCGCTGGCGCTTCTACTCCCGGCGATTAGCAGCGCAGCGAAGATTTCGGGGGAAAACAACTGGTCGACTGGGGCTCAACAATCGCGGCTTCGATTGATGGCCGTGATTATTCCCTTCGCGGCGGTCATCATTCACTTTGTTCAAAGTTCCTGGAGTCAGGACATTCCCTTCTACTCGGTCTATGCGTCGTCGTTGTTGTTGGCGGTTGGCGTGCTGATTGTATCGAACCTGAGTGTGAAGAAGAGGCTGGCGGGGTTGCTTGCGGTCGATGCGATCTGTGTCATGGCGCTGGTTTGCTCGTTCCCCGAATTTAACATCAAGTCGTCGAATCTCTCCGTCGCGTTCTATGGTGAGTCGCTGAAGCTGTTTCAGGGCATCGTGCCATTGGTGCTGGCGGGCGCTGGCGCGTGCGTTCTCTATCTGATGCTCGCGATCCGACTCAGGTGGTATGCGCCGCTTGCGCGAATAGCGGTACTCGGGGCAATGGGCCTCATCTCTTACCTTACGATGAGTGGTGTCGTGGCGAGCGCTTCCGGGTACATGGTCGACAAGTTGGCGATCCTCGCCGCTTGGGGGTGGAACAACGCGCCGATCCTCGGAGGCGCTCTGTGGCTGCTGCTCTCCATCAGCACGTGGGCAATCGGCGGGCGAGCGTTGGTGTGCATTCTGGCGTTCGCGACGGTCTTCTGGGTTTTCTCGGTACCTCCGGGGTCCATCGCGACTTGGTCGGCGGAGGTGTTCCAGTGCCTCCTGCTCACGTTGGCGGGGTTGATTCATTTCTACAGTTCCGACCCGCAGACGAGGGGCGTTCGCCTTTTTCTGGCGTTCCTCGCGGCGAGCGTTGGCATGATCAATTGGTTTTCGAATTCTGGGACGTTCGAGTTCGCGTTCCTGATTCTAGAGGGCATTGGGCTGTTGGTGGTGGGAGTCGCCGTGAAGGAGCACGGCTACACCATCACGGGTGGGATTTCACTGGCAGTTGTCGCTCTGAGAGGCGGCTGGCAATGGTTCAGCGAAATCTCGCCCGCAGCTCTGGCCCTCACACTTGCTTTAGCGATCTTCGGAGCTGGGGTTGCGGTGACGTTTTTTAGGGAGAAGTTGCTGGAGCGACTGGAACCCGACCCTGCTCCCCTCGGCCCGCCAGAAACGGACGAATTGAACGGCGAAATTAATGCAAAAGGAAAATGACTTTCCCTTGCGCAGCCTCTTGAAAACGGTGAACATGCAGTTTCATTCCGCAAGAGAGTCGCCCATTTCGGGGGAAATGGGATCGGCTGCGGATGTCAGTGGGCAGAGAGACTTGATATAGAGATGGAGCCATTGCCACCTCAAGAAGAGGCGCGGCTTCAGAGTTTGGAACGCTACTCCCATTTGCGGAGTTGCGATCCGGAACTGTTCCGTGAAGCGGTCCACTTCATATCCGAAGTGTGCGAGTCACCGCTGGCTCTAGTTTCAATGGTCGACCGGGAATCCACCCGGCTGCTTGGGTCCGTCGGCATCGGTCTCGACGCAATCGATCGCCACCATTCATTTTGCCACCATGCATTCGACCAGGCGTCCGACGACGGCTGTTTTGTCGTCGAGGACACGCGGCTTCACGATGATCTCAAGAATAGCAAATTCGTCCATTCGGGCGAGGAAATCCGCTTCTACGCAGGGTTTCCTTACCTGCTTCCCAATGGTCACACTGCCGGTTTTGTGGCGATGTTGGACACTCGGCCCCGCACTCTGGAGCCGAGGGAGCGCAACGCGCTGCGGCGCGTAGCCAGGTTACTCACTCGCCAGATTCGTCGGGAGAGCAGCGACGATCTGATCACCACCATCGAATTGCCTCACGAGTCGACGAGTGAAATCCTAAAGCTCGATACCCAGTTACAACTCTACCGGGAAATCTTCGAGCGCACGAGTGAGTCCGTCGCGATTATCTCCCCAGATGGCTCCTACCTCGCTCAAAATCCCGCGCATAGGGAGATGATTGGATATAGCGAGGAGGACCTCAGCGGCGAGACCCCGGCGATTCACCTCGGAGATAAGTGCTTTGCCGAGGTCGCCAAGGCCCTTGAGGAAACAGGGCACTTCGAAGGCGAAGTCGACAGCCAGATTGCCGATGGGACCATCCTTCGCATTCACCTGTCTGCCTTTTCGGTAAAGGACAGCGACGGGGAAGTAATCTGCCATGTCGGCCTGAAGCGAGACGTGACCGTTCAGCGGGAAACTGAACAAGCGCTTGCCGAGTCGATGGAACGGCTGGAGCTTTCAGTCAAAGGCTCGCGCGACGGGCTATGGGATGCGAGAGTTTACAGCTTTGATCTCGAGTCGCCGGAGAACTTGGTTTCCGCATCGCGGCGATGCTTTCAGCTGCTCGGTTCTGACTATAGTGAGTCGAGATACACAGCGCCTTGGGTCTTTCGGCTAGTCCATCCCGATGATCGCGCTCTGGCAATCGCCGGGCTGCGCGATCACATCATGAAGGGACAGGCCTACGATGTCGATCTTCGGATGCGCGTTGGCAGCGGCGGATACCGTTGGTTCAACGCGCGAGGAATCGCGTCCGGTCAGCCGGGGAAGGATCCGTGGCCGATCCGCCTCGCCGGTTCTCTGCGTGACATTACGGAACAGAAGGAACTCGAAGAGAAGTTGCTTGAAACCAAGCAAGCACTCGAGAGCCGAGTGGAGGAGCGCACTAGCGCGCTGCGTGCTGCCAATAAAGACCTTCATCGGGAGGTCGATGAACGTAAGCGCGCAGAGACGGTTCAGCGTCTCCTCTATCAGATTTCCGAAGCCGCCGCGAATACTGCCAGCCTGCCGGAGCTGTGCCGATCTATCCACGATTCGTTGGGGCAGGTGATCGACGCCACCAACTTCTATATCGGCCTCTATCAGCCAGAGTTGAAGACCATTTCCATTCCCTATCAGGCAGACGAACGAGACACCTCAACCACAGTCACCCCAGAAGAGTTCGCGGAGACATTCACCGCACGCGTCATCGAAACCAACGAACCGCTCTTTCTCACCGAGTCTCAAATGAAGGACGCAACCGACCGCGGTGATGTTGGCGTAGTGGGCACGCCCTGCAAAGCGTGGCTCGGTGTTCCGCTGCGCACAAAGAATCGCCTCGTCGGGGCAGTCGTCGTGCAGAGCTACACCGACCCGGTCGCATACACCGAGGACGACTTGGCGATGATGGGGTTCATCGCGACTCAAATCGCGAACGTCTTGGAACGTCGTCAGGCACAGGAAGAGCTGCGCCGTACTGAACAGCAATTGTCGCTGCATTTCCAGCAAACCCCCCTCGCCGTGATTTTGGCGGACGTCGGCGGAATTGTTATGGAATGGAATCCATCGGCAGAGCGCTCATTCGGTTATTCCCGGGATCAGGCGGTCGGCCGCCAGCTCTCGGATTTGCTCGTCCCGCCGGATCGTCACGAAAAGTGGAACGCCTTCTGGAAACGCGTTTTGAATACGCCCGCGGGATTCAATGGCAAGTTCCGCAACCGGACGAAAGACGGTCAGTCGATCTATTGTGAATGGTACAACAACCCGCTGATCGATGAGAGCGACAACGTGATCGCGATCGCGTCGTTGGTGCATGATGTGACTGACCGCGTTCGCGCGGAAGAGGCGCTTCGAGTCAGCGAGGAACGTTTCGCGCTGGCAGTGCGCGGAGCCAATGATGGCATCTGGGATTGGAACCTGAGCGACAACCACGTCTACTTCTCGCCGCGCTGGAAAGAGATGCTCGGGCTGATCGCCTCGACAGTTACGAATACTCCTGGCGAGTGGTTCTCCCGCGTCCACGACGAAGACCTTCCGGCCCTCGAGGAATCGATCGACAAGCACCTGACGAGGAAAACCCCTCACTTCGAGTGCGAGTATCGAATGATGCACGACGACGGGGAGTATCGCTGGATGCTGGCGCGCGGCCTCGCTGTCCAAGAGCATGGCAAGACGCCCACTCGTATCGCCGGTTCTCAGACGGACATTACCGCATGGAAGCGCGCTCAGCAGCAGATTCTCCACGCGGCGACACACGATTCGCTCACGGGATTGCCCAACCGCGCGCTCTTCATGGATAGGCTTCGCCAATCCATCCATCGACTGAAGCGGCACCAGGACTTCCGGTTCGCGCTCCTCTTTTTGGATCTGGATCGATTCAAGATCATCAACGATACGCTGGGCCACGTGACCGGTGATCAGCTCCTCCGGATGGTGGCGGAGCGGCTCCAGTTTGTCGTTAGGCCCCAAGACACGATTGCTCGATTTGGCGGCGACGAGTTCACCGTGTTGCTCGATGGTATCGCCGATGTCAACGACGCGAAGTTGGTGGCGGATCGCTTGCTTGAACAGTTTAACTCGAGTTTCAGAGTTCGGGACAACGATCTGTATGTGTCGGCCAGTATCGGAATCGTCCTAAGCCCAAGAGATGCAGAAGAACCGGAGGAGCTGCTAAGGAACGCCGATATGGCGATGTACCAAGCAAAGGGTCAGGGTAAGGCTTCGCATCTGGTATTTGACGAAGATATGCAGGAGCAAGTTCTCGAGTCTCTTCGCATCGAGACCGATCTGCGAAGAGCAGTCGAGCGCCACGAGTTCACGGTGCATTGGCAGCCGATCTTTGAAATTTCCACTGGGACAGTCGTCGGGGTTGAGTCATTGGTTCGGTGGAACCACCCGGAGAAAGGGTTGCTGACTCCGAGGGACTTTCTGGCAGTCGCTGAGGACTCGGGGATTATCAATCGAATCGGGCAGGATACGATCGACCAGTCGCTGCGGGCTTTCTCTCAGTGGTGTCGCGACTGGCCGGACCGGGAGCTTTGGGTCAGCATCAATCTCTCCGCTTCTCAGCTTCTACATGGTGAGATCGAGCAGGTCCTTGTGAAAGCCGCGAACGCTGCGGAGGTTAATCTCTCATCGATACAAATCGAGACGAGCGAGAAAGTGATCGCCGGAGCCAGCGAGCAGATTATCGAATCTCTGGAGCGACTCAGTGATCGCGGCTTCAAGATCGTCCTTGGCGGATTTGGTAGTGGATTCGGTTCCCTGAAGCACCTCGACTACAAGATTTTTGATTCGATCAAGCTCCACCCCAGCTTCTATAGAAAACAGTACAAGCCGGATGATAGTGACGAGATTCTTGGGATCATTCTACACGTTGTCGAACACCTCGGAATGACCATTATCGCCGAATCTGTCGACGACCCAAAGGCGATCCACCTACTCAAGCAACTCCCTTGTCGCTATGTGCAAGGGTACGAATTCAGCCCTGTCGTTGGGGCGGAGGAGATTGACAGGCTCCTCCATAGTGGGGCAAGTAACCGGACCTGATTGCCGCTCCATTCCTTGTCATAAGATTTCCAGTCATCATGCCTGATAAGATCAGTATCCCCGAGGACGACGATTCGCTCCTTGCCCAATGCAATGTAGACACCTTTCGCTCCAGCGGAAAGGGTGGGCAGCACGTGAACAAAACGGAGTCTGCCGTTCGCCTCACCCACCTACCCACGGGAGTCGTGGTGACTTGCCAGAAGGAACGCAGCCAATACAGGAACAAAAACTTGGCGCTGGCAAATCTGAGAGCGAAGCTGGAAGAGATGAACGTCGTGGAGAAATTTCGCGTCCCCACGCGCAAGCCTCGGTCGGTGAAAGAGAAGATCCTGACCAACAAGAAGCAGACGGCTCAAAAGAAGAAACTTCGTGAAAAACCTCGTCTACCCAATGATTGACCTCCCACCGTTTACCTGTTAGCCATGGCACAATGATTGGTCGCCATGGGACTGAGTTCGTGTCGTTTTTAATGCGGAGAATATAGATGGATTCTGATAGTAAAAAGATACCTTCAGGACCCCCTCAATCTGTCGAGTCTGAGAGCGACAAGTTTCGTCAGTTTACTGATTCGAGTTTCGAGACGATTCTCATCACTGCCAACGATCAGATTCTGGATGCCAACAACGAAGTACGCACGATGTTTGGCTTTCGGCCAAAGGAAGTAGTCGGCCTTTCGCTGATCGCCCTCGTTGCTCAGGAAGCCAGGTTTTTCGTACGCACGCGAATCGAAGAGGAATTCGAGGGAGCGTATGAATCCGTCGGATTGAGAAAGGACGGTTCCAAGTTCGAACTTGAGATTCGAACGAGGGACGGCACCTACGAAAACCGGCGGGTCAAGATCAGTGCGCTTCGCGATGTCTCTCGTCACCGGGCACTTGAAAAGGAACTCCGCGGCGCGCGGGACCATCTCGAAGAGACCGTCCGCATACGTACGCGGGCGCTGACCGAGGCCAACGATTCGCTGCGGAAGGAAATCGCGGAGAAGGAAGCAGCTCAGCGTGCTCTCCTCGACAGCGAAACGACGCGAAACGCGATCTACACAGCCCTTCCCGACATGATTCTCCTTCTCTCCATCGAAGGAGTCTTTCTAGATTGTCGTGAAACTATCGACGTTCCGTTCTATGTGCCATTGGAAAGTTTTCTAGGTAAAAGCATCGCCGAGGTCATGCCGGACGAGATCTCTGCGGAATGGTTTGCTAAGTCCCGTCAGCTGATCGAAACTGATCAGATACAATACATGAATTACTCACTCCCTCTGGATGGAGGTGTTCGTCATTATGAAGGCCGACTGGTCACATGTGGCCCGGATAAAGTGCTCACCATCGTCCGTGACGTTACTGACTTTATCAATTCCCGGCGGGAACTGACAGAGAGTGAGGAGAGGTTTCGCCGTTTCGCCGAGGCGTCATTTGAAGGAATCGCGCTAACGGCAAACGGAGAGATACTAGATTGCAACGAGACATTCGCACGTCTCTTTGGTATCGAGGTCAAAGACCTACGTGGCCGCTCGAAGTTGGATTTTATGAGCGAGGCCACACGCGAGTCGGTCGCGGCACACATTCGCGATCACAACGAAAGCGCCCTCGAAGCGGAAGGCCTGCGCGCCGACGGAACAACATTCCCGATCGAGATTAGAGGACGCGGCACGACGTGGCGTGGCGAGCTGGCGCGCGTTTTTATTGTGCGCGACCTAACCGAACGGAATCTCTCGCTCATCGCGCTCGAGCGCCGCGAACGAATCTTGGGCGCGGTCTGCAATGCGGCAGAAAGACTATTAGGGGCGACTGATTGGAGCGAGCCGCTACCTGAGGTATTAGAGGCTCTCGGTCATGGTGTAACGGTTTCGCGATGTTCCCTTCTGTTGCTCCAATACGATGGCCTCAAGCCTATCTTCACATTGAAAGCGCAATGGACCGAGGACGGTGTTTCAAGTGCCATGGGGGACGCGATTACTGCCTCCTTCCCTGTCGACGAACCGAGCTATATCGAGTATTTTAAGCTGATGATGTCCGGTGAAACGGTTCAGGTGCATACGGATGATGTAGACGGCTTCTTTAGGAACGCTATGGACCACTATGGTATTCACTCCGCATTGGTTCAGCCGGTGTTTCATGAGGGAGAGCTTTGGGGGGTCATTGGATTTGATGAATGCAACCACCGGCGGCAGTGGTCGGGCTTGGAAGTCGACGCCGTGCGCGCGGCAGCATCGACACTCGCGGCCGCCGTTCACAGGTCGCAGAACGAGGAGGCGCTCCGCCAAAGCCGCGAGGGAATGCGTCGCCTGCTGGAGAGTACCCGCGTCATCGCGTGGGAGGCACTGCTAGATCCGATTCGTTTAACCTACGTTGGGCCCGGCAGCGAGGAACTACTCGGATGGCCGAGCGAGGAGCTTCTCGAGGATAGATCGCTCTCGTTGGTTATCCACCCTGACGACATCGACTGGGTGAAGGAAACGGTGATCAAGAATACTAAGGAAGATCGCGATACCGAGGTTGAGTTCCGCCT
>JAUIJJ010000327.1 GCA_030431385.1 bacterium
ATCGAGATGCCGCCGTCGGTGTCGCAAAAGATCAACGTCCCGCCGCCAGCGCCCGCGCCGCCTCGGGTGCCTTTGGAGGAAGGGTCAGAAGAAAAACTCCCACCGCCGAGGCCTTGGTTGGTTGGATGATACAACGAGGTTCCTCCGATTCCACCACCTCCGTTTACTGCAAAACCTAAAGGACCGTTAGGATTGATGATGCCTCCTACACTTCCGCTCCCGCCGGTTGCCCCAGTCGAAACGACCGTTCCTGAAATCTCCACACTGTTTTTTGCGAACAGACGAATCGGTGCACCGCCAAACCCACCCCCTCCGCCGCCACCGCCGCCGTAACCGCCTCCGGTCCCCTCACCGCCTAAGCCTCCAGCACCACCACTGCCGGAGTAGATTTGAAGTCCAGTGGTTTCGTCGCCATTCCCCTCGACAGTGAGGTACCCCGCGTCCTGCCCGGGGAAGTTTCCACCAAAATCGCCCGCGCCGAAGCAGGGAAAAATGTCGGACACCTGTCATACCCCCAGCTGTCACCGCCGCCGGGGTCTCCTGCTGGCAGCAGAGCAGGGTGGCTACCCGCAGTTCCTCCACCGCCTCCGCCGCCATGCAATCCACTTCCTTTGCCATCCAACATGCCATCTATGATGATCGAATCGGCGTAGATCGTCAGCATTCCGCTATCACTATACGCACTCACGGGGTTCCGAATCCTTACATCCGTGCCGCTCGGAATATGGAAAGTCTTAACATTCTCGTGCGTTCCCCAAATGAGGTCGCCGTCTTCTAGGACGAAGTCCTCGCCTTGGTGGTCGGTTGATGGATAGCTGGCCGCGGGCGCATCTACGGAGAGCAGTAGACAAATGGTAAGCAGGGCTGGAATCCGATACTTCACGACGTGGCAGCTCCCCTCGCACAAATCCGAAACCCTTCCCCAAGAGTTTGTGGGAATGCACTGTGTCAATCAAGCTAAAGGATGGCGAAGAGGCGAGGTCGCTCAGGAGAGAAAACTGGCACGCCCAGGAGGACTCGAACCTCCGACCTACGGATTAGAAGTCCGTTGCTCTATCCAGCTGAGCTATGGGCGCGCTGAAGGAGGGTTGATTCGATACGCAACTCCTCCGGCCCGGTCAATCAGGGAATCGGCGTTTGCGCTCAGTTATTGAGCGTGAGTGCGAAGAGGTTGGCGAGGACTTTGTGGATCGGGTGGTGGAGGATCAAAACGCACAGCGCGCCGATGGCGATCGATGGGCCGAAGGGCAGGTGATGCACCGGGCGCGATCTCGGCTTGTTGCGCGAAATTTCGAGCAGCCGGTCGATGGGAGGTACTGTTGCGGGCTCAGCGGCGGCGGGGGCTTCGTCTGTAGCGCTCTCTGGCCCATCGGTTTCAGCGACAGGAATCTCTTCAGCGGCGGCGGTCGGTTCCTCCGGCGGGGTGTCTTCTGCGGGAAGCAGGTCGGCGCCTTGCTGGAGGATGCCCTTTTGCAGCTTACCGATCTGACTCTTCACGATCATGGCTACTCCGAAGAATAGGCCGACGAAGCTGGCGAGAACGAGTGTGATCAGGCTGCCGCCGATGCCGATGGTTGCGCCGATCATGGCGAAGAGTTTCACGTCGCCCAGCCCCATGGCGTCCTTGCCAAAAGCCATCTTGCCGACGATGCCGATTCCGTAGAGCATTCCCGAGCCGAAGGCGGCGCCGAGGAGCGCGTTCGCCGGCGCCCACCACCAGCTCGCCGGGGTGATCGCCATGCCGATTTCGCTCGGCCCCAAGATGAGCTTCGTTACTACATCGTAGATTGAATCGTCCATCATGTCCGTCACCACCGGGAACGGCCCAACCACGGTGATCAGGCTCCAGTTTCCCATCCACGCTGTATCGGCAATGCCGATGACGATGGCGGCGACAAAGGCGGCAATCGCGCCGCCGATGGTGACCTGATCGGGGATGATCCAATGGTCGATATCAGTAAAGGTTCCCACGACGAGCATGGCCGCGAAGGCGCAGTACCATATCGTCGCAAAGTGGAATGGTTCCTCGACGGTGTTGGTCGTCAGAAAGATCGCGGCAAAAAGAAGGCCTGTTAGCAGTTCAACGGAAGCGTAGCGCGCGCTGATCTTCGAGCCGCAGGAGCGGCACTTGCCGCCGAGCATCACCCAGCTCAGGATCGGCAGATTATCATACCAGCGAACCATCGTCCCGCAGCGGTAGCAAAAACTCCGCTTGGGTCGGTTGACAGATAACCCCATCGGCAGCCGGTAGATACAAACATTGAGAAACGATCCGAGAAACAGTCCGAAGAGGAGGAACATCCCCGCCCACACCCACAGGCCCGTGGGGGTCCAACTGGCGTTGAGCGCTTCGAGCAGCGCTTCGGTGTAGGTGAGGTCTTCGACGGGATACTGGGGCATTGGGTTTGCGACACTCCTCGATTGGCAAGGAGGTTTCGCGCAGGCTTTCCTGCCCGCAACACGAAAGCTCCCGACTGAAGAGTCGCTTGCCGCCGCGAGCCAAACGCGCGTTCAGTTTCCTCAGTCGAGTACTGACAAGCCAACACCTTCAGGGGCGCTAAATGATCCGACTGCTTTTGATCTCTGTACTGCTAGTTTCCACCGCCTTCGCGCAGGATGGCATTGTGCCGCTTCCTTCCTTTGACGGGGATCGCCCGCTCCGCCGGAGTGCTCACGGCGCCGAGCCTCAGACACTTTGGACGAATTGGCAGACCCCGCTCCCGGTGGGGTTCTCCGAGTCTCACCTCGCGGCCTACAACGGATGGCTCTTCGCGGTTCAGACCGCGAATGCGCCGAAGCTGACTCGCCTCCAGATAGCGGATCGAGGGATCGGCGTGGAGCTCACAGACCTCACCGATCAGCTCCCCGATGGGCTGGCGGGGGAGGCCCGAATCACGATCAACCCGACCGTGGCGAAGGCGTTCCTGCTTTCCGGAACGGACGACGCGCCGACTCTTCATCGGGCCGACATCGATCCGCTCGAGGGCACTTTCGGCGAGTGGGAGGAGATTCCGCTTCCCGAACTCGCGCCAGGCGAGGCGCCGCTCCAGATCGTCTTTCACGATGAGAGCATTGTGCTCGTCACCGCGCACGAACAATCGGTCCGAGCGTGGCGCGCTCACTCTGCCTTTCCGGTCGAGCAACTCGAGTGGAAGCCGACGCCCTACGCCGAAGTCAGCCCGGACGGGACAAGCGCGGCCGTCGCCATCGACAAACTGTTCCTCCTCGGCGGAGCCGAAAGCGGCAGGGGAGTGCGATCCTACCCGAGGTACCTCGACCTCAACGGAACCAACTCCGAGCCGTGGAAGTCGCTGCCGTTCGCGCAGGACGCCCGTACGGCAAACTCGGTCGCAACGTCGCTCCCGAGCACGGTCATCATGCTGCCGGTGCTCGCCGAGGCGAACGACGAACCGACATCGCTCACCGGGTTCATCGCCCACGAAATCGGGACCGGCCAAATGGGGCTGTGGCGCGAGACGATCCTCGCTCCGCCCACGACTGGAGTGCGACAAGCCCTCATCGACGAACTGCACCGCGCACTCCTCGTTGTACAGGTGATTGGGGACGACGCGATGATAAGCTCCTATCGGCTGCCGCCGGTGCTCTATGAAAAGCGCCCGACAGGACGCGACATTGTGAAGGCCACGCTGCAGGATCGGCTGCCTGTGCTACCGCAGGAGAACCTCGCCGATGCGCTGGAAGCGGCCAAGGAAGCTCGCTACGCCGTTGTGCTGATAACCGGCGATGAGGAGGACGAGTTCGACATGCGGACGCTGCTCCACTCGACGCGCTTTCGATACATGACGCGCGATCTGCCCCGCGCGCATCTCGGCGGCGACGACGGCGCCAGGTTCCTTCGCGACACGGGACTATCCGGCGCGCCTGCGGTGGCACTCGTCGATCCACAGGGAAAGATCGTCTCCTCCCACGCGGGGTCGATTCCAGATTCATCGGAGCTCTTCACGCTCACCTCGTTCCTGCGCCGCGCCCCGGTAACTCCCGAACCTGAGGAACAGCCATTGCCATCCGAGTAGGCGTCACGCAGGATCGCAGTGAGTTCAAACCGATCCGAACGGAGAGAGTAATGAAAGATACAAAGACGCTCATGAGCGGCGCGATAGTGCTGCTCGCGCTTGCGCTTTTCGCCAACGCAGTTGCGCTGCTGGTTCGCGGAGAGCCGACGCGCGTTTTGCCCGAGGCGGCGGCAGACAACAACCCTCGGAACATCTACACGCTGAGCCCCGCCGATTCCTATTTCATCACGGCGAGCGAGCGAGGGGACCAAATCTTCCTCTGGAAATTCAAGTACCACCCGCGCGAAGAAGAGAACGAAATCTACTTCCTCAAGCGAGCTCAGGCGCAGTAGGAGGGGTCGCAGCGACGAAAGGTTGCCGCCTAAACTTCCCTTTGCCCCCGGGGCCAGATTCCCCGATGCACCTCTCATCCCAAGCCCGACGGAAGTGAATCACCCATGCCCAAGATCCATGACGTCAAAGTTCGAAAGCTCGCCGTCCACTGCGACGAACGCGGAAGACTCATGGAAATCCTCCGGGCAGACGACCCCGAGATGGACACCCGTTTCGGTCAGGTCTACATGACCACCGCCTA